>JAYFRC010000030.1:0-3628 GCA_034926415.1 Oscillospiraceae bacterium | reverse complement strand
CTTGTCCAGTTAATGATGTCGTTACTGATCGCTTCAATAAAGAATTTGAAGTTTTCCTCATCCAACACCTTATTAAATTTAATCTGAGGAATTGGCGAGATATATCCGCAGTGAAAGCCGTTTGTGTAATCCGCATTGCCGATTTCTTTCAGGTGGGAAATAAAAACCTGCTGTCCGCTCCAAAGACATGTGTCATGATTTTTCGTTACCGCCATCGGATATTCATCATCATCAAGGAATAGAAAATAATCCATCTGGTTTTCTATCGCAGCAAACAGCACCGCATTGCGCTTCCCCGCATATCCGGCCCCAAAAACACTGGTCAGTTCAGCCTGTGTATAATCGCTGCTGTTCCGTAGTTTTTCAATGCTCCTCAGCGCATTTTTTGCGCCGACAAAAGTTATGCTTTCAAAAGCGTCCACAATTTCCTGGGGCAGATTGGTATAGTCGGTCGACATCGTATTATGATATTCTACGTCGTATGCGACGAAAAGATGAAGTTTGACCTCCACGCCCGCAGGCAAATCATTCTTTGTCGCTTTCCATGTGTGTATATAAGCCGATAAAACTTTCCTAAAATTACGTCTGCCTGTTGCAAATCCTATTCCCATGCGTATTTCACTCATCGCAGCTATCCTTTCTTACTCCCGTCTAATTGCCGTCTCACACTCCGCTTCCTTAATATCAAAACGTTATTTTATCCTTAATTATACGAATTATAAAAAGCTTTGTCAAATTCTCAGCTCGTCCAACCGTAACACAAATACGGTAATCCATATATTGGAATGCCGGAAATATGCGGGCCGTACGGCCGTTTTCAAGGCCTGCACCTGCTCCATCCGGAATAAGAAACAGCGATAAAGTCCGGCGAATAAATATACGTATTTACGTAAGCTTACGACCTTCAAAGGCTTGCAGATAATCTGATGAAAAGGAAACGGCATGACCTAAGCCATGCCGTCCCTACAAAACAATATTGCCGTTTTATGATGCCCGGCCTTTTGCTCGGGGGGCGTTTTGTATCTGTATGCGTTATTTCTCTTCCATATCCTCGGGCGGGACAGTCTCGTTATTGTCTGCGTCTCCTTCAGGCGTTTCGGCGGGCTGTGATGTCTCCGTGGGCTGCGCGTTTTCCGCGTTTTCCTCCGGCGGCTCCGGGGCGGCTATCCTCTCGCTTATCATGTGGACGTTCTTCGCCTGAGCCTCGACTCCGGCGCTGCTCTCGATGAGCTTTGCGGGCTTCTTCTCGTCGTCCTCGGCCTTGGCGCCGTAATAGTCGCACTGCTCCGGGTCTCTGCCCTCGAGTATCGCCATCATCTGCTGACCGGTTATCGTTTCCTTCTTCAGCAGGTACTGAGCCACCTTATCGAGCATTTCGCGGTTATCCTCGAGTATCTTGACAGCGTCCTTGTGGCACTGCTCGATTATATCCATTACCTCGCGGTCAACGGCGGCAAAGGTCTCCTGCGCGCAGGTCATGCCCATCGAGCCCTCAAGGTACTGGCTCTGCACGGTCGACAGGGCGACCATGCCGAATTTGTCGCTCATGCCGTACATCGAAACGAGCTTGCGCGTCAGATCCGTGGCGCGCTCGATGTCGTTTGCAGCGCCCGAGGTCCGGGTGTTGAACACGACCTCTTCCGCACTTCTGCCGGCGAGCAGCGTGCGTATCTCCGTCAGCAGGTCATCCTTCGACATGAGGAACTTTTCCTCCTCCGGAAGCTGCATCGTGTAGCCAAGCGCGCCCTGCGTATGCGGCACTATGGTTATCTTCTGCACCGGCTGGGCTTTCTTCTGCCTTGCGGCGACAAGCGCATGGCCGACCTCGTGGTATGCTATTATCTTCTTCTCCTGCTCGGTTATGACCGTGCCCTTCTTCTCGCTTCCGGCGATGACCGTCTCGAACGATTCAAGCAAATCATTCTGGTTGACGGCGCTTCTGCCATGGCGAACGGCGCGAAGCGCCGCCTCGTTTACAAGGTTAGCAAGATCCGCGCCGACACAGCCGGCGGTAGCCTGGGCAATCTTATCGAGGTCGACATCCTCGGACAGATGGATATTTCTGGTATGCACCTCGAGCGTTGCGAGACGTCCGGCGAGGTTCGGCTTGTCCACGATTATGCGGCGGTCGAAACGTCCGGGACGCAGCAGCGCCTTATCGAGCACCTCGGGGCGGTTAGTCGCGCCGAGGACGATGATTCCCTTGCTGGGGTCAAAACCGTCGAGTTCCGACAGGAGCTGGTTCAGCGTCTGCTCGCGCTCATCGTTGCCTCCAAAGCGGTTCGCGTCGCGGCTCTTGCCGATGGTGTCTATCTCGTCGATAAAGATGATGCAGGGTGCGACTTTGGCCGCCTCCTTGAACAGGTCGCGGACACGGGACGCGCCCACGCCGACAAACATCTCGACAAAGTCCGAGCCGGAGATGGAGAAAAACGGAACCTTGGCCTCGCCCGCTACGGCCTTTGCAAGCAGAGTCTTGCCGGTGCCCGGCGAGCCGACGAGCAGCGCGCCGCGCGGGAGCTTGGCACCGATGGCCGTATATTTTCCGGGATTATGGAGAAAGTCTATTATCTCCTCAAGCGATTCCTTCGCCTCATCCTGTCCAGCCACGTCGGCAAACGTCACGCCGGTGGATTTTTCCATATAGACCTTGGCGTTGGACTTGCCCACATTGCCGAGGCCTCCCATTCCGCCGCCCATGCGTCCGCCTATGCCGCGCATCAGGAACGTGAACAGGAACACCATGATAATTATCGGCAGGACGTACGCCACCATAAAGCTGAGCACGGGCGACATCTGCGCTACGTACGGCTTTGTGAACGAAACGTTATGCTCGCGCAGGAGCGAAAGCAGCTCCGGATTCTCTATTATCGAGGTGTAAAGCGACACGTCACTGCCGGTATAGGTCTTGGTCGTGGTCTTGCTTCCCGACGCGCCAAGCGTATTGGTCTTTACCTCCTGGGTGTAAACGTAGTCGTCCACAGGTGTTATCGTAATAACGCTGTCGTCAAATTTGACGCTCTTGACCTCGCCTTTTTCGACCATGTCAAGAAAATCGCTGTACGTAATCTCCGCCGAAACGGTCGAACTCGTGCGGTTGCCGCTTGAGAGGTATGTGCTCATGGAATTTACGATTATAGTCAGGAACAGCGCCCACGCTATAAGCGTGAGAATTCCGGTAATATTGCTGTTTTTCCTGTTTTTGTTGTTCTTGTTTCGGGACGGCATAAACAGCCTCCTTTCATGCGCGGGAACCGGATTTTCTCCCAATTTTTTCATCCGGGCCCGGAAAAACATATAATAATGTAGTTTACCACAAAAAGTCAAGCCACACAACCCGCGCAGCCGCGCAATAAGTAAAATTTCTGTGAATAGCGCGCTTTCAATCAGATTTGCGGCGAGGCGCTCTCGGGAATCGCGGCTTCAATCAGTATTTTCATTTTAACATAACAGCCAGGGCATTACAAATCCGCGCAGAGCCCGCATGTCTATCCTTGTCGGAGAGGGCAAAATTTCTGTGAATAGCATCTTTTTTAGTATGTCTAATCGTGGTATAATAGCCGCAAAGCGGCTATTATACGGCATGCCGGACGGTTACGCCGCAGGCGGGAGTCCGGCCGCCATCCCT
>JAYFRC010000057.1:0-18058 GCA_034926415.1 Oscillospiraceae bacterium | reverse complement strand
CATTCTTGTAGATATGTTCATGGGTCTTGAAAATTATTCCGGAACAGTAGACGATACAATATTCGACTCAGCCTACGGCTTTTGCAGCGAGGCGCGGATAAGCACTGTCGCTCCGGACCTAGCCGCGGTGAAAGCCCGGCGAAAGGACAAGGGGCCGAGCGTCATAGGAAAGGATGTCCTGAACGTCTGCGCCATGGCCGATATGGTGTTTCTCGCGCTGCACGGCGAGTGCGGCGAGGACGGGCGCATACAGGCGGCGTTCGACCTGCTTGGCATCCCCTATACGGGGGCCGGGTACTTAAGCAGCGCTATGGCCATGGACAAGGCGATAACGAAGCGCATGATGGATGCGGCGGGAGTACGAACGGCACCGTGGCGCGATATAAAATATTCGGCGCAGGACGTGGAGCGGCTCGTGTCAGAGCTCGAGATTCCATGTGTGGTCAAGACGATAAACGGCGGTTCGTCGGTAGGCGTGTACATAGCCGATACGAAAGAAGAGCTCAGAGCGGCGCTGATTGCCGCGCTGAAGTACGGAAGCCACATCATAGCGGAAAAGAAGATAGTGGGGCGCGAGCTCACCTGCGGCGTGCTCGGAGACGAGTATCTGCCGGCGGTGGAGATACGCCCGAAGACCGGAGGCTACGACTACGCGAATAAGTATCAGGCAGGAGCGACGGAGGAGATATGTCCCGCCCCGATAACTCCGGAGCAGCAAAAACAGATGGGCGAGGCTACGCTTCGGCTTTATCATATGCTTGGGCTCGCGGTGTATTCGCGGGCCGATTTCCTGCTCGACGAAAACGGAGACGCGTGGTGCCTGGAAATAAATACGCTTCCAGGCATGACGCCGACGAGCCTCATTCCGCAGGAGGCCGCGGCAATCGGGATAGGTTATGAGGACCTGTGCGAAAAAATCATTGAATTGTCTTTCAAGGCAAGGAGCGATAGATAAATGCAGGGCATTTCTGTCAAGGAAATACTTGAAGCCACTGGCGGCAGGCTTGTCGGCGCATTCGACACCAACCGCACGATCTGCGCAGTCGAGACCGACAGCCGCAGGATAAAGACCGGAGCGCTGTTCGTTCCGCTCTCGGGCGATAAGTTTGACGGACACGACTATATCGGCGCGGCGCTTGAAAGCGGCGCGCTCGGCTGTCTCACGTCGAAGGAAGTCGAAGAACCGAGAAGCGATAAGTTCTATATACGAGTCGGCGATACGCGCCTTGCGCTGAAGGCGCTGGCGTCGTGGTACCGGGGGAATTTCAACATACCGTTCATACAGATAACCGGAAGTGTCGGAAAGACGACGACGAAGGAAATGATAGCCGCAGTGCTCGGCGAGGGCTTCAACGTTCTCAAAACGCCGGAAAACTTTAACAACGACGTCGGCGTGCCGAAGACGCTTTTCATGCTCGAGCAGGCGCACGAGGCCGCCGTTATAGAGACCGGAATGAACCATTTCGGAGAGATACGCTATCTCGGCGAGATGGTGCGCCCCGACATTGCGGTGATAAGCAATATCGGAGACGCGCACATAGAATTTCTTGGCTCGCGCGAGGGGATACTCAAGGCTAAGTGCGAGATTTTTGAAAATCTTAAAAAGGGCGGAACGGCCATACTCAACGGCGACGACGAACTGCTGAACACGGTAAATGTACCGTTTGAGACGCACCGCTGCGGCAGGGGCAAAAACTGCGACGTCCGCGTGACCGCCGTCGAGGACAGGGGCATGGACGGGATAAACTGCACGGTGACGACGGGAAAAGCGCGCTATGAGCTAGCCGTACCCGCCCCAGGGCTTCACATGATATACGCGGCCTCCATGGCCGTCGCCGTCGGCGAAAAGCTCGGCATGACAAAGGCCGAGATAGAGAGCGGAGTCGCGCACTACGAGCCGACCGGCGAGCGCATGAGGATAATCAGCATGAGCGGCGGGAGAAAAATAATCAGCGACTGCTACAACGCAAATCCCCAGTCCATGTCAGCCGCGATAGAGATACTCGCCGGAACCGACAGCAAAAAACGCATAGCCATACTCGGCGACATGGGCGAGCTCGGCGAACTGAGCAAGCGCGCGCACGAAGTCGTGGGAAGGCTATGCGGAGAGAGCCATATAGACGTGGTTATAGCCGTCGGCGTCAGGGCCGAGGATGTAGCCGCCGGAGCGGGGCTTTACGACGGTGTCCGCGTTTATAGTTTTGACACGAAGGAAGAGGCGTACGAAACCGCCCGCGCCGAGTTCACGGAGAATTCCACGGTGCTTGTTAAGGCGTCACACGCCATGCAGTTCGGCGAGATAGTCAGAGAACTGCAGAAATAAGATTCGGAGTTTTGGCATGATTGATATTTCAGTTTCGAACCTTGTAAAATCGTTCGACCTGGAAAAGAAAATACTTGACGGCGTCAGCTTTACCGTTAACAGCGGAGAGCGCGTCGGACTTCTCGGAAAGAACGGCTCGGGAAAAAGCACGCTTTTTCGCATACTTACGGGCGAGCTCGACTGCGACAGCGGCGAGGTTGCGATAGCGTCCGGACACCGCGTAGGGCTTATATCACAGATACCGGTATATCCGACCGGATGGACCGTGGAAGCTGTGCTTGAAACGGCTTTCGAGCGCATCCGCAAGATGGAAAAAGAGATGTCAGAGATGGAAAAGTGCATGGAGCGCGGGGATAATGATAAAGAACTTCTCCGGCGCTACGGCGAGATATCCGCGTCCTTTGAGGGCATGGGCGGATACGACACACATACGATGATAAACAAGGTCGCAGCCGGACTTTCGATACCCGAGGATATGCGCCGCAGGGACTTCGGAGAACTGTCGGGCGGAGAAAAGACGCGCGTGAACCTTGCGCGTTTAATTCTTGAAGATACGGATATACTCCTTCTGGACGAACCTACCAACCATCTTGACCTGCACGCCACGGAGTGGCTTGAAGACTATCTTTCAAGGTTTCGCGGCTCCGTGCTCGCCATATCCCACGACCGCTATTTTCTCGACCGCGTCGTTTCGCGAATAGTTGAGATAGAAAACGGAAAGGCCGAGTTTTACAGCGGGAATTACAGCTTCTATGTCGAGGAAAAAGAGCGGCGATACGAAGAGCGCATGCGCCGTTACGAAAAGGAGCAGGCGAAGATAGAGCAGCTTACCGAGGCGGCGGAAAAGATGCGCCTCTGGGCGTTCATGGGCAACGACAAACTCTACAAGCGCGCGGAGTCCATGGAAAAACGCATGGACAAAATGCGCGCAACGGATAAGCCTGCAAAGGAACGCGCGCTCGCGGCGCGGTTTTCCGAGCGAGGGTTTGAGGGCGACGAGGTGCTGTCGCTGAAAAACGTCGGTATGCGCTTTGGCCAGCGGGAGCTGTTCTCAAATCTTGAGCTTAAGGTCGTCGGCGGCGAGCGCATAGCGATAATCGGCGACAACGGCACCGGAAAGTCGACGCTCGTAAAAATAATCCTCGGCGACGAGCAGCCGACCGAAGGCCGCATAAAGACGGGCCCTTCGGTGCGCGCGGCGTATCTGGCGCAGATAGTCAGCTTCGACGACCCTGAGCGAAGCCTCGTCGATACGATGATATACGCCCGCAACTGCACCGCGCAGAGCGCGCGGAACCGCCTTGCCGCTTTTAAGTTTACGGGCGAGGACGTGTTCAAGAGCGTCAGCGTGCTGTCCGGCGGGGAGCGGAGCAGGCTCAAGCTGTGCATGCTCATGGACGACGAAATAAATCTTCTCATACTGGACGAGCCGACGAACCACCTCGACATCGCCTCGCGCGAATGGATGGAGCAGTCTGTCGAGCAATACGGCGGAACTCTGCTTTTTGTCTCCCACGACAGATATTTTATAAGGAAATTTGCAACCCGCATATGGGAAATGGAAAATAATACCATTAAAGATTACCCCGTAGGCTACGATGCTTACCGCGCGGAAAAATCCGCCGCGGAAAAGAGCCGCGCGCCCGAGCCGAAGCGCCGCGAAAAGGCGGCTGAAAAGAAGCCGGAAGCAAAGCAGAGCCGCGAAAAGACGGCCGCGAAGAAGAAGCTAACGATATGCGAGCGCGACATAGCCAGGGCCGAGGAGGCCGTACGCGCGATCGATGCCGAGATGGAAGCCAATGCCTGCGATTATGAAAAGATGAACGAGCTGTTTGAAAAGAAGAACGAGGAACAAAAGCAGCTTGACTCGCTGTACGAAAAATGGAGCGCTCTTGCTGAGGAGGCGGGAGGAATGAAAGGAGAATTCCAATGAAAATTCTTTGCGTATGTTATTCGCTTACGGGAAAGACGAAAAAGGCTGCTGAGAAGCTTGCCGAGGTGATGAAGACGGAGGAATTCGATATAGCCGAAATAAAGGAAAAGCATCCGAAAAACCGAAAGGGAGCGCTGGGCATGCTGCGCTCAGGAATGGATGCAATGAGCAACAGGACGAGTCCGGTGACGGTCGATATGCCGAACGGAATAGAACACTACGACGTCGTCATAGTGGCGGCGCCAGTCTGGGCCGGACGCTGCGCGAGCCCTGTCAGGAGCTTTCTGAAACTCCACGGCAGCGAACTTAAAGCTCCGGCATATCTTATCACCCGCGCAAGCGAGAAAAACGATTACGCTCAGGTTTTTGAACAGATGGATAAATACACCGCGGAACCGCATAAATATGCCGTTTCAATTCGGTATGGAAGCACGGATTACCTTGTGAAGCTCTACGGTTTCGCGGGTAAATTGACCGGAACAAAATGAGGTAGCAAAGCGCGCGGAGAGGAGGGGAGAAGCGGTGATAGAGAAAATCAAGCAGCTTGAGCAGCGTTACGGAGAGATCGAGCAGCAGCTCGCCGATCCGTCGGTCTACGGCAATGTTGAGATGCTTAAAAAGCTCAGTCTCGAGCAAAAGGAGCTCGCGCCTCTGGCAGAGGCCTATCGGGAATGGGAGAGATGCGAGGCGGATATCGCCGCGGCTGAGGAACTCAAGGCCGAACCCGGATTTCGCGCGGCGGCTGAAAAAGAAATCGCGGAGTGCAGGGAAAAAATGGAAATCCTCCGCGAGAGGATGAAGCTGCTGCTTCTTCCGAGCGACCCCAACGATTCGCGCGGAGTTGTGATGGAGATACGCGCGGGAACAGGCGGAGAGGAAGCGGCGCTTTTCGCCGCTTCGCTTCTTCGTATGTACACCATGTACGCGCAGAGAAAGGGCTGGAAGTGCGAGACGGTCAACTCAAATCCCACGGAGCTTGGGGGATTCAGGGAGACGAGCTTTCTCATCGAAGGCACGGGTGCGTTTTCACGCCTTAAGTTTGAAAGCGGAGTGCACCGCGTTCAGCGGGTGCCGGAGACCGAGTCACAGGGCAGGATACAGACCTCGGCCGTCACCGTAGCCGTGCTTCCCGAGGCCGACGACGTTGAGCTTCACATAGACCCGAAAGACCTCCAGATAGATACTTACCGCTCCTCGGGCGCCGGAGGGCAGCATGTCAACAAGACAGAGTCCGCCATACGCATAACGCACCTTCCGACCGGCCTAGTGGTAGAGTGCCAGGACGAGCGCAGCCAGTACAAGAACAAGGATAGGGCGATGAAAATACTGTGCTCCAAGCTCTACGATTTGGAGACGGAAAAACAGCGCAGCGCTATCGCGGCGGAGCGCCGGAGCCAGGTGGGAAGCGGAGACCGGAGCGAGCGCATACGCACCTACAATTTCCCGCAGGGACGCGTCACCGATCATCGCATAGGGCTCACGTTATACAAGATAGACTCGATAATGAACGGTGAGTTGGACGAGATAATAGACGCGCTGGTCACAGCGGATCAGGCGGAAAAATTGCGCTTAACTGAAGAGGGATAATATTGAAAACCGAAGTGTTCAAAATAGATTCTGCCGACGATGAAAAACAAATTTCAGCCGCGGCTGAGATAATAAAGTGCGGAGGGCTGCTCGCCATACCGACTGAGACTGTATACGGCCTCGGAGCGGATGGACTGGACCCGGTCGCCGTGCGGCGCATTTTTGAAGCGAAGGGCCGCCCGCAGGACAATCCGCTTATACTGCACGTTCCGTCAAAAGACTGGCTTCCGAGCTTTTGCCGCGACATACCGCCAGAGGCGTATATGCTTGCCGAAAGATTCTGGCCGGGGCCGCTGACGATGGTGCTCAAAAGAAAAAGCGTCGTCCCTGATGAGACGACGGCTGGGCTCGACACGGTGGGAATGCGCTGCCCGAGAAGCGCCGTGACGCGCGCGATAATAGAACGCGCGGGAGTCCCGATAGCCGCGCCGTCGGCCAACATATCGGGCAGACCGAGCTGCACCTGCATCGCGGACGTGCTCGAGGATATGGAGGGAAAAATAGAGGGCGCCGTAGACGGCGGGCAATGCAGCGTCGGCGTCGAGTCGACGATAATAGATATGACCGTCACTCCGCCGCAGCTTCTGCGTCCGGGCGGCATATCGCCGGAAAAGCTCCGTCAGGCGCTTGGAGCAATTACAATCGACAAGGCCGTGACAGGCTTTTTGAAGTATGGAGAAAAGCCGAAAGCTCCCGGGATGAAGTACAGACACTACGCGCCCAAGGCGCCGGTGACGGTCGTGCGCGGCGAGCCGGAAAAGACGGCTGAATACATAAAAGACCGTCTCGGAAAAAACACTGGAATCATCTGTTTTGAGGAGTTCGCGGATATGTTTCCGGGACACGCAGTCGAGAGCATAGGCCGCTCCGACGATAAGGAAACTCAGGCGCGGCGAGTGTTCGACGCGCTTCGCTCGTTCGATTCAAAGGACGTGACGGAGATATTTGCCCAGTGTCCAGACGAGACCGGCATCGGTTTTGCCACGGCGAACCGGCTTAAAAAAGCCGCGGGATTTCATATAATAGATTTGGAGATCTGATTTATGTTAGTATTCGGGATAACCGGAGGCTCGGGCTCCGGCAAGACGAGCGTACTCAATGTTTTTGGAAAGCTCGGCGCAAAGACCATCGACTGCGACGCGCTGTACGCCGAAATGCTGCGCTCCGACGAGGGACTGTGCGAAGAAATAAAAGCCGCTTTCGGAGACGACGTGTGCGCCCCTGACGGAACACTTGACAGGAATGCGCTTGGGAAAAAGGTTTTCGGTGACACTGAAAAATTAAAGCTGCTCGATTCGATAACCTTCAAAAGATTTCAGAAAAACGTGGACGGGCGCATTGATAAATGGCGCACGGAGGGTGAGGCTGTCGCTGCGATAGACGGGGCTACTATGATATACGCCCGCCGCTACGGGATGTTCACCTGCAATAAGATGATAGGCGTCGTCGCGCCTGAAGACGTGCGGGCCGGACGCGTCATGGCACGCGACGGAATAGACATGGAGACGGCGCTGAAACGCATACGATCGCAGGAGGGCGAAAAATTCTACCGCGACAACTGTGAGATAATAATCGAGAACGACAGTGAGAGCCGCGAAGAATTTGAAAACGCCATCACGCCCGTGATAATGGGAATAATTTCCAAAACCGAGGAGGAAACGAAATGAGCGACATAAAAGAGCTGAAAGAAAAACTGCTTTGCGTAGCTAAAAACGGATTTGACAAGATGAGCGGGAAAGAACTGGAAGCCTGTTCGGAATACTGCGAGCACTACAAGGATTTCCTCGGGAAAGGGAAGACCGAACGCGAGTGTGCGGAGGAAGCCGTGGCTCTTGCAAAAGCCGCGGGTTTCCGCGAATATAATCGAGGCGACGCGCTGAGCTCCGGCGATAAGATTTACCGTGTGAACCGCGGCAAGGCCGTATTCCTGGCGGTGCTGGGAACGGAAACGCTTGACGGGGGGGCGCATATCGCGGCGGCGCACATCGACTCGCCGCGCCTTGATCTAAAGCCCTTGCCGCTCTATGAGGACAGCGAGCTCGCATATCTCAAAACTCATTATTACGGCGGTATCCGCAAGTATCAGTGGCTGGCGGTGCCGATGGAGCTTCACGGCGTTGTGGTGCTCAAAGGCGGCAAAAGCGTCACGGTGCGCCTCGGCGCGGACGAGGGCGATCCGCTGCTCGTCATAGAGGACCTGCTTCCGCATCTTGGCGCTGAGCAGAGCAAGAAGCCGCTCGGAGAAGCCATATCTGCCGAGACGCTGAACCTCCTCGCCGGCAGTGAGCCGATGCGCCTTGACAACGATAAAAAGAACAGGGTCAAGCTCATGGTCATGTCGCTGCTTTATGACAAGTACGGCTTTACCGAGGAGGACTTCATCTCAGCGGAGCTTTGCGCCGTACCGGCGTACAAGCCCGTTGACATCGGGCTCGACCACAGCATGATAGGCGCTTACGGGCATGACGACCGCGTCTGCGCCTACGCCTCGCTCAAGGCGGTGCTCGACATAAAAAAGCCGAAGAGAACGGCGGTCTGCGCGCTTGTCGACAAAGAGGAGATAGGCTCCGAGGGTGTCAGCGGAATGCAGTCTCACGCGTTCGAGACATTCATGGCCGATATCTGCGCTGCACAGGACATCGGCGTGCGTGAGTGCTTTGAAAAATCGTTCTGTCTGTCGGCGGACGTGACGGCGGCATTCGACCCGAACTTCGCCGAGGCTTACGAAAAGCGCAACAGCGCGAGGCTGAATTACGGCGTTGGGCTTTGCAAGTATACTGGTGCGCGAGGAAAGAGCGGCGCGTCGGATGCGTCGGCGGAGGTCGTGGCGTATGTGCGGGAGCTGTTTGACGACAACGGAGTGCTCTGGCAGATGTCGGAGATGGGCAGGGTGGACTACGGCGGGGGCGGAACAGTCGCCATGTACATGGCGAACAGGAATATCGACACGCTCGACGCCGGTGTTCCAGTGCTCGCGATGCACGCACCGTTCGAGACGGTGGCGAAGATAGACTGCTACATGACTTACAAGGGCGTCAAAGCATTGTTTGACGCAAAATAAACATACAATAAAAAGCCGGTAAACGCTGTCGCGCTTACCGGCTTTTTTGTTTTTCAATCACAGCATAGGATTCGGCACAAAGCCGATTCCGATGGCTCCGGGGCCGGAGTGCGCACCGACAACGATTCCAAGGTCGCTGTGGTAAATCTCCGTGTTCTGTCCGTGCTGGCGCAGACGAGCTTCAATATAGTCCGCGTCCTCGGGATACATTGCGTTCTGGATGCTTATAATGTATTTGCTTATATCCGGCATTCTCGAAAGGGCGATGTCGGTCATAACCCTGAGCGAATTCCTGCGTCCGGGCACGGCCTTGAGCGGACGCACTACGCCGTCGACAAATTCGCACACCGGCTTGACGTTGATGAGTCCACCGATAAAAGCGGTGGCTCCGCCGATGCGGCCACCGGCTCTCATATATTTCAGGTTATGCACAGCGAAGAGCGATGTGGTCTTGCTCTTCATAGTATCAATGGCAGAGACGATGCTTTCAAAGGAGCGTTCCGCTCCGATCATGGCAGATATTGCAAGCTCGAACGCGGCCTGTCCGCAGGCGCAGGTGTTGGAGTTTACAACGGCAAGCCGCACATCGCTGTGCTTATCCTCAAACATCTGTTTTGCGGAAGAAGCCGTCTGGTAGCTTGCAGATAATTTAGAGGATATCGTGGTAATGACAAAATCTCTGGCGCCCTGCCTGTATTTATCCTCGAGCACGTTGACCCAATCGTAAATATTTGGCGCAG
Source organism: Oscillospiraceae bacterium (assembly GCA_034926415.1). Classification (GTDB taxonomy): domain Bacteria; phylum Bacillota; class Clostridia; order Oscillospirales; family Oscillospiraceae; genus JAYFRC01. The sequence goes on along the minus strand of JAYFRC010000057.1, from coordinate 8,414 downwards.
ACGTATGAGGCAGATCATCGGGCGCTTCCTTTAGATGCTGATAGAAGGAGTTGGTGCTGCTGTCCACATTCTCGCGGAAGTAGTCCGGGCTGCTGAATCTGTAGTAAAACGGCACCTCGCATATTCCGCGCTGAACGATGATTTCACGCGGCAGGCTGCCTGAAGAATCAATTATCTGGCATATTGTGCTTTGCATAAGCAAGCCCCCCTAAACATCCATATTATATATTATCATGATAATAAAATACAAGAAAATATGTCCGGTCGTTAAAACCTGCCGAGCAGCGGAATTCTGAAGGTACCGGAGTATCGTTATGAAATCTTAAAAATTGTGGTTTTTGATATTATATCATATGATTTAAGGGATTAAAACAGTAATTTGAAAAAAATGTAAAAAAATGCGGTTTTATTTTGAAACACGACAAAAACCCGCGCGGGAAAAACTCCCGCGCGGGTACTGTCGTTATAAAATTATTGACATGAATTCCAGAATCAATAATTCTCGGCTCTCAGCTGGAAATAGGACTGGGGATGAGAGCAGACGGGGCAGATCTCCGGAGCAGTCTTGCCAACCACGATGTGGCCGCAGTTGGAGCACTGCCAGATAGCGTCTCCGTCCTTTGAGAACACAACGCCGGTCTCGATGTTGGAAAGAAGCTTTTTGTATCTCTCCTCGTGGGTCTTCTCGATCTTGGCAACCATCTCAAAGAGGAAGGCTATGTGGTCAAAGCCCTCGGCCTTGGCATCCTTTGCGAAGCCGACGTACATATCGGTCCACTCGTAGTACTCGCCTGCGGCAGCATCGGTCAGGTTCTTGGAGGTATCGGGAATCTCGTCGCCGTGAAGCAGCTTGAACCAAATCTTTGCGTGCTCTTTTTCGTTGCGCGAAGTCTCCTCAAACAGATCTCCGATCTGGACATAGCCGTCCTTCTTGGCCTTGGAAGCGTAATACTGATACTTGGTATGAGCCTGAGATTCACCGGCGAAAGCGGCGAGCAGGTTTTTCTCTGTCTTTGAGCCTTTAAGTTCCATAATGATCTTCTCCTTTTATTATTTGTTTTATTTCTTGTGTTGATGTGTTGATATTTTTATGCGCCCTTGTTCTTGCGCGACGCCATGCATTTGTCGCAAATGTAGTAGACGCTGAGTTGATAGGAATTGACCTTTACTCCAAACTGGCTTTCTATTTTGCCCATAAGATCGGGACAGGGGAGATCCATTACGCTTCCGCAGCGGTCGCATATAAGATGGCCGTGAAGCTCTACGTTTTTGTCGTAGCGATCAGGCCCGCTAGTAGCGATTATGCGGAAAATAATGTGCTCCGCAGCGAGCTGGCCGAGATTGCGATAAACAGTTCCGACCGAGATGCTGGGCATGCGCTGTCTCGCCCTTTCGTAAATCTCCTGCGCCGTCATGTGCTCGCAGCTTTCATTTATAACATCCAGTATAACCTGTCTCTGACGGGACATCACATCACCTCTTGCTTTTATTTAATCATAGTCAGTAATGGTTCCTAATACTAATTATATTCAGATGGGGAAAATTGTCAATAGTATTTTGAGGAAAATTTTGAAAATATGAAAAGAGCCGTTATATGCGGGAAAGATAAGCCGGAAGATTGTAATTTGGAGGCATACGCATGAAAAACGACAAAGACGAAAAAGATAAAAATGAAAGTGGGCTCGGTAAAAATATAGTTGATGCGGGTTCGGCAAAGATAAAGAGCGAGTACGGAACGGTGTATTTTCTGACGATAATCGGACAGATAGAGGGACATCAGACGCTTCAGGACAGCACGAAGACGACTAAGTACGAGCATGTTCTTCCCCTGCTGGCATCTATTGAGGAGGACGAGGAAGTGGACGGAGTGCTGCTCCTGCTCAATACCGTGGGTGGAGATATAGAGGCGGGGCTTGCGATATCGGAGTTGATAGCGGGCATGAAAAAGCCGACCGTATCGCTTGTTCTCGGCGGCGGGCACTCGATAGGCGTGCCGCTTGCGGTGTCGGCGAAGCGTTCTATGATAGTGCCGTCGGCCTCGATGACGATACACCCGGTGCGCATGTCGGGGATGATGATAGCCGCGCCGCAGACTTTTCACTATTTTGACAGGATACAGGAGCGGATAATCAGCTTTGTCACGCGCAACTCGCGTATTTCGCCGGAGCGGTTCCGGGAACTTATGCTGAATACCGACGAGCTGGCGGCGGATACCGGAAGCGTGCTTTACGGCGAGGACGCCGTCAAAGAAGGGCTTATCGACAATATCGGAAGCCTCAGCGACGCGCTTGAGAGCCTCCACGCGATGATAAAGGAACATAAATCGGGCGGAAGTTAATCAAAATAACAGTAAAAGCATGGTTTTGCCGGGGTAAAACCATGCTTTTAGTTTATCCCTCTTGGCGTTAAATAGCTTGAAATGGGGGAGCTTGGCTGATATACTATATTAGTTAAATTATAATGTCGTATTATAGCGTCACGGTGGCGCTTATCCATAAACGAGGTGAAAGCTGTGTACTTAAAAGCATTGGAGATTCAGGGCTTCAAATCCTTCCCCGACAAGACCGTGCTGAATTTCGGCGAAGACATAACGGCGATAGTCGGGCCCAACGGCAGCGGGAAGTCCAACATTTCCGACGCGATTCGATGGGTCATGGGCGAACAGAGTACAAAAAATCTGCGCGGCAGCAAAATGGAGGATGTCATTTTCGGAGGCACAGAAAAGCGCGCGCAGGTCGGGTTTGCTCAGGTGACTCTTGTTCTCAACAATACCGAGCATATATTTCCCTCAATGGAGGAGAGCGAGGTAATGGTCACCCGCCGCTATTACCGCAGCGGCGAGAGCGAATATTACATAAACAAGCAGGCGGTAAGGCTTCGCGACATAAACGAGCTGTTTATGGACACGGGCCTCGGCCGCGAGGGTTATTCGATCATCGGGCAGGGAAAAATAGACGAGATACTCTCCGTCAAAAGCGGCGAGCGCCGCGAGGTGTTTGAGGAAGCCGCGGGAATATCCAAGTTCCGCCACCGCAAGGAAGAGGCGGAGCACAAGCTTGGGAGCACGGAGGAGAATCTTGTCCGCATAAACGATAAAATAGCTGAGCTCGAACTTCCGATAGACCCCCTGCGCGACCAGGCTGAATATGCGAAGCGATACCTTATCCTCCGCGACGAGATGAGAGGGCTTGAGGTCTCTGTATGGGTGAACAATCTCAAGACCATGAAGGCGGACAGGATAAAGCTTGACGCTGATTTTGCAGTCGCCAGCCGCAATCTTGACGCGGCGAACAAGGCGCTCGAGGAGCTGTATGCATATACCGAGCGATTCGGCGACAAGATGCATGAAAACGATATAACGGCGGAGAGCGTTCGTGCGGAAAGCGCGGAAAATGACGCGGAAATAAGCCGTGCGGAGTCCGCGCTTGCGGTGCTTAAGGCCGATATCGAGCACAACAGGGCGAATATCGAGCGCATAAAAGCGGAGATATCGGATCAGGAATCGCGCGCCGGAGGCGTGGCGGTTCAGATGAAACAGCAGAAGGCACGCATAGCCGAGATAGAGGAAAAGTTTGCGTCGCTCTCGGGCGATATAGCCGAGCTGCTCAAAAAGGCTGAGGAAGCGAGCACGCACGCGGGAAGCATCGCCGAGGAAGCGGAGGCGCTTCGCGGAAAGGAAGCCGTTGCGCTCGCCGCAGCGGCAGACGCGCGCGCCGAAAAGGCCGCGCTTGAAGCCGGACTCCGCGAGACGGAGGAGCGTCTTGAGTCTACGGCGGAGGAGAAGAAGAACGCCGAAGCGCAGATAGAAGAGACACGCGGAAAAGCCGGAGAAAACGAAGCGGCTCTCGCGCAGGCTCAGGAAGAGGCCGACTCCGTAAGAAATATCATCGAGGGGCACAATCTTCGGATGGAGGGGCGCAAAAAGCGCGCCGCCGAAGCCGCCGACAGAAAAGTCAAGCTCACGATGGAAGCGGGCGCTCTCGAGTCGCGCATAAACATGCTGACAGAGATGGAAAAGGAATATGAAGGCTTTTCAAAGTCCGTGCGCCTTGTGATGCAGGCGGCGGAAGGGGGAAGCCTTCGCGGGATACGCGGGCCGGTTGCCAGCCTCGTTAAGACCCAGGACAGCTATACCGTCGCAATAGAGACGGCTCTCGGCGCTGGGCTTCAGAATATTGTCGTAGACCGCGAGGAGGACGCCAAGAGCGCCATAACGTATCTTAAAAACAAGGACGGCGGCAGGGCGACGTTCCTTCCGCTGACAGCAATACGCGGCGAGTCTCTGCGCGAGCGGGGAGTGTCAGGGGAATACGGCTTCGTCGGCATCGCTAGCGAGCTCGTGACTTATGATAAAAAATATGCCGATATATTTGAAAATCTGCTCGGTCGTACGGTCGTGGCCGAAGACCTCGATTCGGGAATAGCTATCTCGCGTAAATACGGCGCGCGGTTCCGCATAGTGACGCTCGACGGGCAGGTCATGAACCGCGGAGGTTCGATGACAGGCGGAAGCGCGGGGCGCAACGTCGGAATACTCTCTCGCGCGAACGAGCTTGCAAAGCTCGGTGAAAAGATGAAGAAAACGCGCGACGAGCTCCAGAGCGCCTCAAAAGATGCGGGCGAAGCCGAGCGCGAGCTGTCGGCGGCTCAGTACGAGCTGTCTGTCGCCGAGGGTCAGCGCCGTCAGGCCGAGGACGACGTGCTGAAGCTGTCGTCCGAGAAGAGCCACTACGATATGCTGCTCGATACAATGAGCGAAAATTTCGAAAATCTCGCGGGCGCGCTTGTTTCGCTCGAGGGCAGAAAGAGCGACGCAGCCGAAAAGCTCAGAGACATAGACGCCCGCATAGCCGGGCATGATAAAGAAGTTTCCGATATACGCGCGATGACCGCAGAGAAGCTCAGCGGACGCACAGAGCTGCTTGAACTATCAGGTTCGCTTGCCGAGCAGATAAGCTCGGGGAAAGCGGAGCTCGCCGCGCTGAACGCCGAGAAGGAGACTACCGCTCGCTCGCTCGCCGATTTGGAGGAGCTCTGCGCCGGTCTTTCAAAGGATCGCGATGGAAGGGAAAACCTCATCGGCGAGTATGAGAAAAATATCGCGGATACGAACGCGCAGGCCGAGGCGAAGCGCGCCGAGGCCGAGAAGATGCGTCAAAAGAGCGAGAGCTTCAAAACGCGTCTTGCCGAGCTCGCCCAGGCTCGACTCGCGCTGGAGGCAGAGCGCACGACTAGAGACAGGGAGCTTCGCGACAAGAACGACGAGGTGATAAATCTCGGCGGCGAGGTCTCGCGGCTTGACCAGAAGAGAGCGACCTCGGCAATGGAGGAAAAGCAGATACTTGACAAGCTGTGCGACAGCTACGAGCTATCGTACTCCGACGCGGAAGCGCAAAGCACAGAGATTGAGAGCGTATCCAAGGCCAACCGCCGCATAGGAGAGCTGAGACGTGAGATAAGCTCTCTCGGTACTCCGAACATCGGCGCTATCGAGGAATTTGACCGCGTGAACACACGCTACGAATATCTGACGACTCAGCGCGACGACGTGCAGAAAGCCGAGGCCGAGCTCCTCGAAGTCATCGAGGATATAACCGGGGAGATGCAGCGCATATTTGCCGAGCAGTTCGCCATTCTGAATGAAAGCTTCAAGGAAACGTTCCTCGAGCTTTTCGGCGGAGGACAGGCCCGGCTCGAGCTGGAGGATGAAAACGATATTCTCAACTGCGGCATCGAAATCAGGGTCCAGCCGCCTGGGAAGACGCTCAAGACGATAACCCTGCTCTCAGGCGGAGAAAAAGCGTTCGTCGCCATAGCGCTGTATTTTGCGATACTCAAAGTCCACCCGACGCCGTTTTGCGTTATGGACGAGATAGAGGCCGCGCTGGACGAGGCCAACGTCGTACGCTACGCGAAGTATATGCGCCGTATCGCCGGCAAGACGCAGTTCATCGTCATTACGCACAGACGCGGAACGATGGAGGAAGCCGACGTGCTCTACGGAGTCACGATGCAGGAGCGCGGGATATCCAAGATACTGACTATAAACATGAACGACATGGCGAAGGAGCTCAAAATCGAGTAGCATTTGCAGACAATGTAAAGGGCGGAGTTTATGGGATTTTTTGATAAGATAAAAAAGGCGTTCAGCGGAAGTATAAAGCTAGACGATGAATTTTTCGATACCATGGAAGAAACGCTCATACTCGGAGACGTGGGCGTGGAAACATCGACGCGCGCGGTGGACGAGCTGAAGGCGGCGATAAAGAAAGAGCATCTTCAGACAGAGGACGAGGTGCGCGGCGCGCTGCGCAGCATCATCGCGGATATGCTGAAAGTGGGCGACACGTCGCTCAATCTTTCGACAAAGCCGAGCGTCGTCCTCGTTATAGGCGTCAATGGTGTCGGAAAAACGACGACGATTGGAAAACTCGGAAACGTGCTCAAAAAGAGCGGAAAGCGCGTGATGTTCTGCGCGTCGGATACGTTCAGAGCCGCCGCCGCCGACCAGCTCGAGATATGGGCTGATCGCGCAGGCGTCGACATCGTGCGACAGACCGAGGGCGCGGATCCAGGAGCCGTGCTATTCGACGCGATGCAGTCCGCAAAGGCGAATGGAACGGACGTCGTGCTTGTGGACACCGCCGGAAGGCTGCACAACAAGGCGAACCTTATGAACGAGCTTTCAAAGCTGCGCAGGATAATAGACCGCGAGGTTCCTGACGCGGCGAAAGAGACGCTGCTCGTGCTTGACGCGACGACGGGGCAGAATGGGCTTATACAGGCCAAGCAATTCAGAGATACCGCCGGACTTACGGGGATAGTGCTTACAAAGCTTGACGGGACCGCCAAGGGCGGCATAGTCGTCGCCATCGCGCAGGAGCTCAGGGTGCCGGTCAAATATATCGGCGTAGGAGAGGGCGTGGACGACCTGCGGGAGTTTGACGCGGACGAGTACGTGAAGGAACTGGTATAAATTGGAAAAGAGGATACATTGATGTCTAGAATCGACGGAAGAAAATATGCGGAGCTTCGCCCCGTCAAAATAACTCCGGGCTTCGCGGAGTTTGCGGAGGGCAGCGTTTTGATAGAGTGCGGAAAGACCAAAGTGCTTTGCTGTGCGTCGGTAGAAGACCGGATCCCGCCGTACGTTTCGTTTGGCGAAGGCTGGGTAACGGCGGAGTATTCGATGCTTCCGCGTGCCAATCGCGAGCGAAGCAAACGCGACATCGACAAGCTGAAACTCTCGCCTCGAAGCGCTGAGATACAGCGCCTTGTAGGCCGGAGCCTTCGCGCGGCTGTGGATATGAAAATACTCGGAGAACGCACTATAAATATCGACTGCGACGTTCTTCAGGGCGACGGCGGAACGCGCACCGCGTCCGTGACCGGAGGCTTCATGGCTCTAGCGCTGGCGTGCAGAGGACTTGTTGAGGACGGAACGCTGGCGCGCATGCCGATAAAGCATTTTGTTGCCGGAGTGTCGGCGGGAATTGTTGACGAGCAGCCGATGCTCGATCTGTGCTACGCGGAGGACAGCAACGCCATGGTGGACCTCAACTGCGTCATGAACGACGCGGGCGAGATAATAGAGCTACAGGGCACAGGAGAGGGACGCGCGTTTACTGTCTCCGAACAGCGCGCGCTTGTCGACTTATGCATAAAGGGCAACCGCGAGCTTATAGAAATGCAAAAGAAGATAGTGGGTGATATACGATGAAGCTGGTTCTTGCTTCAAAGAACAAGGGAAAGCTGAAAGAGATGTCCGACATACTTTCAAAGCGCGGCGTCGAAGTCGTACTCGAGAGCGATGTCGGAGCGGATGTCGAGGTCGAGGAGACCGGCGAGACGTTCGAGGACAACGCGTATCTCAAGGCGAACGCTGTGATGAAGGCGACGGGGCTTCCCGCAATAGCCGACGATTCCGGACTCTGCGTGGACGCGCTGAACGGCGGTCCGGGCGTGTATACCGCCCGCTTCGGAGGCGAGGGGTTCGACGACAGAGGGAGATACACGCTGCTGCTCGACTCGCTCAAAGGCCAGACGGATCGCTCCGCACGTTTTGTCAGCTGCATATGCTGCGTGTTTCCAAACGGCGATGTGATTCGCGCAAACGGCGTGTGCGACGGAACGATAGCTTTCGCGCCGATGGGCACTGACGGATTCGGATATGACCCGGTATTCTTCTTGCCCGAGAAGCGCAAAACATTTGCACAGATATCTTCCGAGGAAAAAAATACCATTTCGCACAGGGGGAAAGCCCTGAGAGAATTTTCTGAAAAATTTGAAGAATACTGCAAGGAGAAAAATTTATGCTGACAAGTAGGCAGCGCGCCTATCTCCGCTCTATAGCCAACGGCCTCGACACGATACTTCAGGTGGGCAAGGACGGAATAAGCGACAATACGATAGAA
>JAYFRC010000095.1:0-26077 GCA_034926415.1 Oscillospiraceae bacterium | reverse complement strand
TACACAAACGGCTTCCACTGCGGATATATCTCCCCGATACCTCAGACCAAGTTTGATAATGTTCTGGATGAGAAGAGTTTTGAAATCTTTATTGGGGCGATCAGTAACGATATCATCAACTGGACAAGCATCAAATCGCTTATGAAATCCGGCGGCGTAACATATGCGTCGACAGATGTGCTTATCACCAACAAAGCGGAGGATGTGCCGCTGATTGGCGGCTGCAAATTTATTTCCGGCGCGAATCTTTGCATCAATCTCAGAAATCCGCGAAAAACGCTTCCTTTTTTCAATCCCCCGGGAGCGAGAGGAGAAGACACGTTTCTGTCGACTATGCTGGAAGACAGGACTGTGCGCAGAATACCGTGCTATACGTTTCATGACGGCTTTTCGATTTATCAGCATCTGCTGGATGGAGTGCTGCCCATACACCTTTCGGCAATTACTACGGATTCTGCCGCCGTCAATGTAAGATTTTTAGGCGCGTGCATCGGCTGGGTCCGCTATAAGCCGCTTCTGACATATATTACCGCGCCGGAAGAATACGAGCAGAAAATGATGCTGATAAAGTCCGCGCTGGATCAGACGCTGCCGAAATTGGCAGAATACTTTCAGGATAAGCGTTTCTTTAACATCGAGGTGGAATTTGATAAGTACTCAAAGAATGTAAAGAGGCACTATAATCAATTTCTCCTGGCCCGGCGCACATGGGAAAAAATTACAAATATTTTTTGATAGTTTTTGCGTCGCGGTTTTTTACAATATTGCCTATCACATTCCGGAATTTGACACGGCGTGGACTGTCGGATAAAAATAAAAACAAGCGGTACACGGGCATTTGTCCGTGTACCGCTTGTTTTGTTCTGCCAATCGGGGCCCTGACGGCTGCCGGATATCAGATGTCGCGGCGGCCCTCTATCGCGCGCATCAGAGTCGCGTCGTCGGCAAATTCGAGATGACCTCCGACGGGTATCCCGTACGCGAGCCGCGTAACGCGCGCTCCGAACGGGCGCAGCAGCCGTGCGATGTACATGGCCGTGGCCTCGCCCTCGGTGTCGGGGTTTGTGGCCATGATGACTTCTTTTATGCCGCCCTCCGCGACGCGGCCGACCAGTTCTTTTATTTTAAGGTCGTCCGGGCCGATGTGGTTCATCGGCGAGATAACGCCGTGCAGCACGTGGTAAAGTCCGGAAAACTCGCGCGAGCGCTCGATGGCGACGACGTCGCGCGGGTCGGCGACGACGCATACGGTGCTCTTGTCGCGCTTTGGCGAGGAGCATATCGGGCACACGCCTCCGGCTGTAAGGTTCTGGCAGACCGGGCAGCAGGTGACGCTTTTTTTCGCGTCGATTATCGCGTCGGCGAATTCCTTGGCCTCGTCCTCAGACAGCGACAGAACGAAGAAAGCCAGCCTCTGAGCGGATTTGCCGCCTATGCCCGGCAGGCGCGCAAACTGCTCGACCAGCTTTTCAAGCGGCGCGGGAAAATATTCCATAGCGTCTTACCCCCTCAGCACTTTGATTCTCTCGGCGATGTCCGGCGCTCCGTATATCGAGCTTCCTGCCACGAGCACGTTTGCTCCCGCGCCGATGACGAAGCCGCAGGTGTCGGGCGCGATACCGCCGTCAACTTCAAGCTCGCAGGCGGGGTTGATTTTGTCTATCAGATTGCGCACGGCGGTTATTTTCGGGAGCATGTCCGTCATGAATTTCTGTCCGCCAAAGCCCGGCTCGACCGTCATGACGAGTATCATCTCGACGCTTCCAATAAATGGAAGAACGGCATCGGCGGGCGTTTTCGGCTTTATGACTATGCCCGCGCTTTTTCCTTTTTTGTGCACGTCGTCTATGGCTGCGCGGATGTTGTCCTGCGTGTCGGCCTCGACGTGTACTGTCACTATGTCCGCCCCCGCGTCGCAAAAGCGCGCGGCGTAGCGCACGGGCTGCTCTATCATCAGGTGCACGTCGAGAGGCATTGCCGTCGCAGGGCGGATGGACTTGACGACGGGTATTCCGATTGAGATATTCGGTACGAACATTCCGTCCATGACGTCGACGTGAAGATAGTCGGCGGAGGCTACGCGTTCGATGTCGCGCCCGAGGTTTGCAAAGTCGGCAGAGAGTATGGACGGCGAAATTTTTATCATGGCGGACGACTCCTTTGAATCTTTGTTGTGGGGGCGGCGTTCATTGTGTAGAGGGAAGATGGCTCCGTGATGACACATCTGCGCCGCACCGCGCATAAAATGTTTTGGAGGGCGCGTGAAACCATAGACAGAACTTATACGCAGCTTCCGCCCCCGCGCCTTCCGTAACGCAGATGGAGCCCACCCGTTTCGGGGAGGGCTCCTCCGCTTTATTTTAGTTAACGTTTTTTATCGGAATAAGGCGCGCGCCGTATCCGGCGTCCTGAAGCGCCTTGAGTATGGCATTGCGGTGTTCGATGCCGTATGCCTCCAGCGTGACGCGGAGCTCGACGCGGCTCTGCCTGTCGATGGAGACGAACTGATTGTGGTCAAGCTTGATGATGTTCCCGCGCTCGTCGGAGATTATCTCCGCGACGCGGAGAAGCTCGCCCGGGCGGTCGGGAAGCATGACCGAGAATTCGAACACGCGCCCGCGGTTGATGAGCCCGTACTGTATGAGCGTGGACATTGTTATCACGTCCATATTTCCGCCGGACAGCACCGCGACGACGTTCTTGCCGTGCGCGCCGAGATGCTCAAGCGCCGCGACGGTCAGAAGGCCCGCATTTTCGGCTATGAGCTTGTGATTCTCCATCACGTCGAGGAAAGCGTCGACGAGCTCGCTGTCGTCGATGGTTATGATTTTGTCCACATATTTGTGCGCGTAAGGGAATACACGCTCGCCGACGGTGGCCGCGCCCACCGCGTCGGCTATCGTGGCGGAGTTTTCAAGAGTTACCGGGTGTCCTGCGGCAAATGCCGCCTTCATGCAGGCCGAGCCATCGGGCTCAACGCCGATTATCTGCACATCGGGCTTCAGCGCCTTTGCAAGGGTCGCGACTCCGGCAATAAGGCCGCCGCCGCCGACCGGGACGAGGATTATATCGGTCTCGGGCAGTTCTTCGAGTATCTCGAAAGCCATCGTTCCGTGACCGACGGCGATGTCGAGGTTGTCGTAGGGCGCGACGTAAGAGAGGCCGCGTTCCTTCGCGAGCTTTTTGGCTTCGTTTGTGGCCTCGTCGAGCGACGTTCCGGCGAGCACAACTTCCGCGCCGTACTGCTTGACATGGTCGACGTGCATGAGTGGGGTGGTGGTCGGAAGGACGATTATCGCGCGCACGCCGAAGGCCTGGGCGGCGCAGGCGACGGCGAGGCCATGGTTACCCGACGAGGGAGCTATAACTCCGCGCTCGCGCTCGCTGTCTCCGAGCCGGCTTATCATATAGTAGGCTCCGCGTATCTTAAAAGAGCCGGTTATCTGGAGATTCTCAGGCTTGAGATACACGTTGTTTCCGCACGCGTCGGAAAAATAGGCGCTCGGCACCAGCGGCGTCTTTGCGATGACGCCGTCCAGCAGGGAGCGGGCTTCTTTGAATTCTTCAAGTGTCATCATGAGATTCTCCCCTTTTTTCAATTTGTCTTGCCGCTGTAATAGCATAATATCAAAAACCGGCACAAAGGTCAATGAAATAACGGCCGGCCGGAGGCCTTTGACGGAACGGCCGCGCCTGTATCATTTGCGGACCCGGGCACAACGTGCAAAGGCGATTCATGAATTGCCCGAAGCTATCGTGCCGGCTTTACACAAAAAATTGTTGATTTTTGACAACTTACGCTTGTGCTCAGTAAGGTTTTATTATATAATTTTTTCATTGAGACTGCCGGAGATCGATATCCGGCCTCTTATCCGCCGCGCGAAAACATAAACAGAAGGAGAGACCAAACATGAGCTATGCATCTAAGGATATCCGCAACGTGTGCCTGCTGGGACACGGCGGCAACGGCAAGACTTCTCTGGTGGAGAGTATGCTGTATCTGACCGGGGGAATAGACCGTCAGGGAAAGATCACGGACGGAAATACTGTCTGCGATTATGATCCCGAGGAGACGAAACGGCAGATTTCCATTTCAATGAGTGTAGCGCCCGTTGAATTCAAGGGCTGTAAGATAAACGTTTTGGACACTCCGGGTTACTTCGATTTTTCAGGCGAGGTAATGGAGGCTCTGCGTGTGGCGGATGCCGGAATAATCGTCGGCGCGGCCAAGGGCGGACTGTCGGTCGGTACGGAGAAGGCGTGGCGGTATCTTCAGGAGCGCAATATGCCGAGAGCCATATACATCTCCAAGATCGACGAGGAGAACGGCGACTTCAATGCCGCGTGGAAGACGCTGCGCGACAAATTCGGGCACAGCGTGTGCCCGGTCATGATGCCGCTGTGGGACAAGGATAAGAAGATCGAGACTCTGCTCGACATAGTTTATAAGCGCGCCTATCGTCTCGAGGGCAAGCGCCGCAAGGAAGTTCCCATCCCCGCCGACAAGACGGACGTTGTCGAGGAACTTTACACACAGCTCTGCGAGTCCGTCGCCGAGACCAGCGAGGAATACATGGAAAAATTCTTCGGCGGCGAAGCGTTCACGCAGGAGGAGATAATCAAAGGCCTGCATCAGGGCGTAAAGGATCTGACGCTGTGTCCCGTCGTCTGCGGCAGCGCGTTCACGGGACTCGGCACGCTCACATTGCTCGACTGCATAATAAAGCTGTTCCCGAACCCGCTGGAGATACCGAACCGCAAGGGAAAGGACGCCGAGGGCAACCCCGCCGAGGTCGAGCTCCGCGAGGACGGCCAGCCCTATGCATTCGTGTTCAAGACCACCTCCGACCAGTACGGCAAGTATTCGTACTTCAAGGTCATAACCGGCAAGGTCACGCAGGACATGACCATGCTCAACTCCCGTACAGGGAACCTTGAAAAGCTGTCTCACATATATACGATGAGAGGCAAGAAGGCCACCGAGGTCAAGGAAGTCTGCTGCGGCGATATCGCGGCCGTCAGCAAGATGGAAGATACCCGTACCGGCGACAGCCTCTGCGACCCGAAGAACTTCATCAAATTCACGAGCATCCCGTTTTCGGAGCCGAACTACTCAATGGCTATTTCGGCCAAGGTCAAGGGTCAGGAAGACAAGATTGCGGCCGGCCTTGTGAAGATGGCTGAGGAAGATTTGACCTTCCGCTGCATAAACAATCCCGAGACGCATCAGATGGTTCTTACAGGCACGGGCGACATACAGCTCGACGTGCTTGTTTCAAAGCTCAAATCGCGCTTCGGAGTCGAGGCCAAGCTCGAGCCCGCGCGCGTTCCCTACCGCGAGAAGATACGCAAAAAGGTCAAGGTCCAGGGCAGACACAAGAAGCAGTCCGGCGGCCACGGCCAGTACGGCGACGTTTGGGTTGAGTTTGAGCCCTGCGACAGCGAGGAAATGGTGTTTGCTGAGAACGTGTTCGGCGGCTCCGTACCCAAGAACGTCTTCCCCGCGGTCGAAAAAGGCCTGCGCGAGTCCGTCGTCCACGGCCCGCTGGCGGGCTACCCGGTCGTCGGGCTGAAGTGCACGCTGGTCGACGGCTCGTATCACCCTGTCGACTCGTCGGAAATGGCGTTCAAGACCGCGGCGCAGCTCGCGTACAAGTCGGGCATGCCCCAGGCGAATCCCGTGTTGCTCGAGCCCGTCGGAGAGCTCCACGTCATGGTTCCCGACAACTTCACCGGCGACGTTATGGGCGACCTCAACAAGCGCCGCGGCCGCGTCATGGGCATGAACCCCATGGAAGACGGCGAGCAGGAGATTGTGGCCGAGGTTCCGATGGGTGAGATGGGCACATACGCAATCGACCTTCGTTCGATGACTCAGGGCAGAGGCTATTTCACGCTTCATTTCATCCGTTACGACGACGCGCCTCCTCTGGTTCAGGAAAAGGCCGTTGCCGAGGCCGCCGCCATGCAGGCTGCCGCTGATTCGTGATTTGTTGCAAATACCATTGTGCGGGGCGCGGGGGCATATTATACTTTTCTCATAAAGTGCAATACGCTTTTGATTCTTAATTTATCAGGAGGTAATTGATATGAAAAAATGGGTATGCCCCGTATGCGGATATGTTTACGAGGGGGAGAATCCCCCCGAGAAGTGCCCCCAGTGCGGCGTTCCGGGAAGCAAGTTCAAGGAGCAGAGCGAAGAGATGACCTGGGCGGCCGAGCATGAGGTCGGCGTGGGGCAGAACGCCTCTCCGGACATCATCACCGACCTTCGTGCGAATTTTGAGGGCGAGTGCAGCGAGGTCGGAATGTACCTTGCCATGTCCCGCGTTGCAATGCGCGAGGGCTATCCGGAAATCGGAATGTATTACCGTCAGGCAGCATTTGAAGAGGCAGATCACGCATCGAGATTCGCCGAACTTCTGGGCGAGGTCGTAACGCCTTCCACCAGGAAGAACCTAGAGATGCGCGTTGCGGCCGAGAACGGCGCTACTGCCGGCAAGACCGATCTTGCCAAGCGCGCGAAGGCCGCCAACCTCGATGCCATACACGACACCGTCCACGAGATGGCGCGCGACGAGGCCCGCCACGGAAAGGCGTTCGCCGGACTGCTCAAGAGATATTTCAACTGATATTACCGGGCTGTCTCTTAAAATTATATAGATTATATAGATAGAGAAGTGGTTAATAATGGCGTTTCAATTCACACCGGATCTTGAAACGGGCAATGCCGTGATAGATTCGCAGCACAAGAAGCTTATCGCCGCGATAAACGACATGCTCGAAGCCTGCGCTAAGGGCAAGGGCCGGGAAGTACTGAAGAGCACGTCTGACTTTCTGATAGATTATACCGAAAAGCATTTTTCGGCTGAGGAAAAGCTCCAGCGCGAAAGCGGTTATCCCGATTACGAAAACCATAAGCGCTACCACGAAGGGTTTAAAAAGACAGTCCGCGAGATATCCGACGAGATTGATAAAAACGGCCCGAGCATAGCCATGGTCGGAAAGGTAAACGTCAGCATCGGAGGATGGCTCGTCGACCACATCAAGCGCGAGGACGTGAAGGTCGCGGCGCATATCCGCGCGAGCCAGAAAAAGTAATCTGATTTGCGTCTCATCTCATAATGTACTTGCGAGGGCTGTTCCGATCGGAACAGCCCTGTTTTTTTCCTTGCAGCTTTGCCGTGCGCGCATTATAATAATTTCATATTGCCGCGATAAAAGTCGACACGAAAGAGGCAGCTCAATGGATAAGAAAACACACGACGCATATGTTCGCATACTCAAAACCGAGCTCGTTCCGGCCTTCGGCTGTACCGAGCCCATCTCCATCGCCTATGCCGCGGCGAAAGCCCGCGCGCTGCTGGGCGCTGTGCCGGAGCACGCCGTAGTTACGGCCAGCGGCAATATAATAAAAAATGTAAAAAGCGTAGTGGTCCCCGGAACCGGAGGGCTTCGCGGTATCGAAGCCGCGGCCGCCGCCGGCTTCATCGCGGGCGACGAAAGCCTCGCTCTTGAGGTCATAGAGGATATTCCGCCGGATAAGCGCGTCGGCATCCGCGCGTTTTCGCAAAGCGGGAAACTCAGCGTGCGGCAGGCTGAGAGCGAGCTTGTGTTCGATCTCTCGGTGGAGGCGTTCGGAGGCGGACACAGCGCGCTTGTCCGCATAATCAACGACCACACGAATATTGTCCTGCTCCGCCGCGACAGCGAGACGCTTTTTGAAAACGACACTGAACTTACGTCGCCGACGGCTTCGGTATCCGATGATAAAAAGCTGCTTTGCATGCAGGATATTTACGACTTTGCGGAAGGCACGGGGCCCGACAAAGTGCGCTCTGTGCTCGAGCGCCAGATAGAGTATAACCGCGCCATATCAGACGAGGGGCTTTCCGGCAACTGGGGCGCGAACATCGGCCGAGTTATACTTTCCCGTGAGGGCGAGTGTATCAGAAATCGTGCGAGGGCTGCCGCCGCCGCCGGGAGCGACGCGCGCATGGCGGGCTGCGAAAAGCCGGTCGTCATCAACTCCGGCAGCGGGAACCAGGGCATTACCGTGTCGCTGCCGATAATAGTCTATGCCGAAGAACTCGGTGCGCCAAGAGAAAAACTGCTTCGCGCGCTGGCGCTCGCAAACCTCGTCGCTATCTACGAAAAGGTCGGCATCGGCACGCTCTCGGCATACTGCGGCGCGGTCAGCGCGGGGTGCGCGGCGGGCGCCGGCATAGCATATCTTAAGGGCGGAGATTTCCGCGCCGTCGCGCACACGCTCGTGAATTCTCTTGCCATCACCTCAGGAATAGTCTGCGACGGGGCGAAGGCCTCCTGCGCCGCCAAGATTGCGACGAGCGTGGACGCCGGAATCCTCGGCTATGAGATGTACCTTGAGGGCAAGCAGTTCTACGGAGGCGACGGCTTTGTAAAAAAGGGCGTGGACAATACGATACGCGCCGTCGGAAGGCTAGGAAGCTCGGGCATGAAGTACACCGAAAAGGAGATCCTCGACATAATGCTTGCCGACGCCGAAAACGTCTGATTCCAAAATTTTCCAGTAAAGGAAGCAACCATGTATAAATATATTCTATTCGACCTCGACGGAACGCTTACCGATTCCAAGGAGGGCATTTTCAATTGCATAAAATACTGTCTCGACAAACTCAAAAGACCGATGCCAGACTCGGATACGCTCTACCAGTTCATCGGGCCGCCGATGGTGGATTCGTTTATGAAATACTGCGGCATGGACCGCGCCAAAGCCGAGAACGCGCTCGTGATCTACCGCGAGAGATACGGAACGGTAGGCCTGTTTGAAAACGCGCCGGTGGAGGGCGCGGCGGAGCTGCTGGAGCGGCTTAAGAAAAAGGGCTATGTGACGGCCATCGCCTCGTCGAAGCCGGAGCGCTATGTCGTGCCGATAGCCGATAAATTCGGCTTTTCGCCGTGGCTCGACGCGATAGCCGGAAGCGAGAACGGGCTCAACGAGGAAAAAGCCGACGTGATAGAAAAGGTGTTTTCGCGCCTGGGAATAACGGATAAGGAAAAGCCTGAGACGCTTATGGTCGGCGACAGGTTCTACGACGTCGAGGGCGCGGAGAAATGCGGCATAAAATGTCTCGGGGTGCGTTTTCTTCCTTACGCGCCCGAGGGCGAGCTTGAGAAGGCCGGAGCCGTCGCGGTATTCGATACGATAGCCGAGACCGAAAAATATATCGAAACGCATTGATGCGGCGGGAGCTTTCCCGCTTGAAAAAATCCCCCTGCGGAATTTTCCGCAGGGGGATTTTGCATATTTGCCTTTAAGCAGCGGCGCCGCTTTCCGCCGCCGCAGCTGCGGCTTTCGCGGCTTCGATGGTGTACACCTCGCTCAGCGTCTTGCCGTCTCCGGTCAGATCCTGCGCAAGCACCGTGTCCATCGGCACGGCGAGATAGAGGCTGTTGCCGTAGTAGTAATACGCGCTAGTCACGCCTATGACCTGCCCAAACTCGTTGAGCAGCGCGCCGCCGCTTGAGCCCATAGAGATGGCGGCGGTGTTCTGGATGACTGGTACGGTGAAGGACAGTGTCTCACGCTTGGGATTGCTGACTATACCGTCGGATATGGAGCTCTGGAGCCCTAGCGGATTGCTCAGTGTGTAAACCTTGTCCCCAGTGTGGATGGTGGATTCAGGCAGCATCTCAAGGTACGGGAAAGAGGCGACGCTCGTCCCGTCGGACGCCTTTTTGGATATGCGCAGTACTGCGATGTCGATGTCCTTGTCATAATAGATGACCGACTCTGCGGGATATATTTTGCCGTCTGTAGTCATTGCTGTAATGCACTGGTCGTCCGCGATGGCGTGGTAGTTCGTGACGGCAAGCCCGTCGGCGGAGATAAAGAACCCGCTTGCGGTATTGTTTATCGCATCGTCGGCCGTGGGCTTTTCCTGCGTCCAGCCCTGGATGAAAAACACTGCGGAGGAGTAACGCTCGGCTATCTCGCGTGCGGTAAGGGCCTGATTGTCTCCGAGACCGACGGCTGTCGCGACGGCGGAGCTTACCGCGCCGCTGTCGATAAGCGTGTCGATGAGCGCCGCGCCGTCGGAATTTTTACGGGACAGCGCGCCGAGGCACGCTGTAAACATATCTCCGCGCGTAAAAGTTTTTGTTGAGTAGTTTCCGCTCGTGATGCCGAGGCGGTAGCATGTCAGCGCGGCGGTCTCATACGTGAAATCCCCGCTCTTTTCACTGTATCCCATCAGGCGGAGCAGGAAAGTGCAGAACTGATTTGCGGAGACGGTCTCGTTGGGGCTGAATGTCGTCGCGCTGGTGCCGGAAGTCAGATAATTCGAGTAAGCGTAGCCGACGTAGGGTTTCGCCCATTCCGTAACGTCCCTGAACGGCGTGCTCCAGTCGGTGGCTTGCGCTGTTTTTTCCGCGCCGGACAGTCTTACTATCATTGTCAGCGCCTCGGCGCGGGTGGGCTGCGCTGTCAGATTGAAGCCTGTGCCGTCGCCTTTCACGAGCCCGAGCGTATAGAGCGTGTCGGCGGCTAGCTCCGCTGACGACAGCGCCGACACGGGTGTAAACGCGGCGAGGGACACGGCCATGGCCGCGGCGCATATAAGAGACAGAATTCTTTTCCTCATTGGTTCGACCTCCGAAAAATACATGTGGGTACATTATAGCCTTTTAAGTTCGGTATTGCAAATACCATGTCGAAACTGCTATACTCATACCATTATATTATATAATATCAGCGCAGGCTGAAAATACTTTGAAAGAAACGAGAACGAATGACTGAAAAAATATTTGACAACGTGTACCGCATAGACGTGCCTCTCCCGAACAATCCGCTCAAAAACCTCAACAGCTACGTTATCCTGGGCGAGCGCAGCCTGATAATCGACACGGGCTTCAATCTTCCTGAGTGTCGGGCGGCGCTTACCTCCGGGCTTGCGGAACTTAAAGTCGACATGGACAGGGCGGATATTTTCCTCACCCACCTCCACGCCGACCATGCCGGCCTCGCATCGCTGATACGGGGGAAAGATACGCGCATTTTCATAAGCGAGGAAGACCGTGGGCGTCTGATAAGTTTCCTGTCGCCTGAGCCATGGAACCGAGCGTTCGACACATATGTGAAGGAGGGCTTTCCTGCCGAAGAACTTGAGGAGATGTGGATGGGAAACCCCGCGCGCGCTTTTGCCGCTCCTCCGTATTACGACTATGTTGCCGTGGATGACGGGGAGGAGCTGAACTACGGCGGGCACTCTCTTCGCTGCGTCTTGACTCCGGGCCACACCCCGGGGCATATGTGCCTTTATATGCCGGAGAAAAAAGCAATGTTTCTCGGCGACCACGTTCTGTTCAAAATAACGCCAAACATTACCCGCTGGGAGGACGCGCCCGACTCGCTCGGCGATTATTTAAGAAGCCTTGGTGCAATTGAAAAATATGAAATAGATATACCGCTCCCGGCGCACCGTCAGGTACTCTGCACGCTGGGCGAGCGCGTGGAGCAGCTTAAGGCTCACCACGAAAAGCGCATTGCGGAAGCGCTTGCCGCCGTACGGGAGAACCCCGGTATTACCGCCTATGACGTGGCGGGAAAAATGAACTGGGACATCCGCTGCCGCTCTTGGGAGGATTTCCCGCTGACGCAGAAATGGTTCGCCGTCGGAGAGGCGATGAGCCATCTCGATTGGCTTGTCGCGCATGGCATGGCCGAGCGAGTGTTCGACGGGACGTTTTACCGCTACGCCGCGATATAAAGAGTCGGGAGGATGTGGAATATTATGGAAGTTGAAGATATACTTTCGCGCGTGGACCATACTCTGCTGAAGCCCGAGGCTGAATGGCCGCAGATAAAGCAGCTCTGCGACGACGCGGTCAAATACGGCGCGGCGGCAGTGTGCATACCTCCGTCGTATGTACGCAGGGCAAAGGATTACGTCGGTGCGGCGATGCGGGTCTGTACCGTCATTGGATTTCCAAACGGCTATTCGACTGCGGAGACCAAATGCTTCGAGACCGCCGACGCGGTAAGAAACGGCGCCGACGAGATAGATATGGTAATAAATATCGGGCTCGTAAAGGATGGGGATTACCGCGCGTCGCTTGATGAAATAAAAGCCGTGCGCGAAGCGTGCTCGGGCCGCGTGCTCAAGGTCATAATAGAAACGTGCCTTCTGACAAAGGAAGAAAAGATAAAGATGTGCGGTGTTGTATCTGAGTCCGGCGCCGATTTCATCAAGACCTCGACCGGCTTTTCCGGCGGCGGCGCGACGTTTGATGATGTGGAGCTGCTTCGCAAATATTGCGCGCCGGAGGTAAAGATAAAGGCCGCCGGAGGGATAAAGACACTTGCCGACGCGGAAAGATTCATAGAGCTCGGAGCCGACCGCCTCGGCACCTCGCGGATAATAGAGACCGTCAAGTCGGCCTAAGGCTGACCGGTGGTGCGGATATAGCTGATATATCAGTCCGCCCCTATCTTCGTATAAAACCCCCGGAAGGACGCGAGTCCTTCCGGGGGGTTTCTTTTTGCCTTGTGAAGTTATTTTGCCGTCGCTATGATAACGCGTATCTTGCCGCCGAGGGCATAGCTGTCGTAATAACCTTTCAGCGAATACACACTCGTATCGGAGACGGTGGACACGTTTGAAACGGTGTAGGTCGAGTCGTTTCTGAGGTAGACCTGAACACCGTCCGCGAGGGCGTAGGTAGTGGAATTGGATACGGCGCTGGAGTTGGCGAGCGAGGAGAGCGTGATGGAGTTGAGGTTGCTCATTCCGCTTATCGCGCCGCTCTCATACTTGAATAATGCTCCGCCTGTAGTGACGCTGAACATCCTCCCACTGAGATTCAGCGTTCCGGCCGTGCCGTTTATTATGTAACTGTAGACGCCGGAGACTGAAACCGACGTATCGGAGCTCACGTTGCTGACGCTCGTGAGATAACCGTAGGTATATATGTTGCCGGTCGCATCATTGAGTATGAGGTCGGTTACCTCGCCGGAAGCATTCGTGGCGTAGTAACTCACAGAGTTGCTTGGCACGGACTTGCCGGCAAACGCTGAAGCGTAGACCTTGCCCCAGTTTCCGTCGCTGTCGGCGTCAATTATATTTACATCGGAAGCAAGGGTGTAGCTGCCTATCTTTGTACCGGCGCTGTTGACCGTACCGCTGATGCTGCGGCTGCTGAGCGACTGAACCTTGGAGCCGGAAACGCTGTAACTGACGAGCGAGCCGACAGTGTAGGTGTTCGAGGTGTAGAACTGGCGCTCAACGCCATCGGTGCAGGCGACCTTAACATACTTGGACGCTACTACTGTGTTGCTGGAGTCGGTGTAGCTCGTGGAGCCACTGGCGGTCACGATGCCGTAATAGACGGAGTCCGCGGAGGAAGAGGTCACGACGTCGACGACAGCGCCGTCCATGCCGAGCAGCAGCGTCACGCTGTCGCCGATTGAGAACGGGCCGAAGGACGAGAGCTTATACGCGGCGGTCGAGGTGTCTATCGTATAACTGTTGCCTCCGACGGTCACAGACGTGGGCGACGCTGTCGAGGGCGACGCGGCGGTATATGTGCCGGAAGCCTTGGTGTCGTATACCCACACCGTGCGCAGGTCCTGGCTGTAATAGTAAACATCATAGGCCGCGGAGCTGCCGAGGGTAGAGGCCTTGCCGTCGCGGTAGACTGTCACGTTCGACGAAGAGAACGGCAGACCGCCCGCGATGGTGCTCCCGCTGGCGACGACGAACGGGCCGCTCATGCGGGACTCGACCACGGAGGAGTAGTCTATCTCGCCTCCGCTTGTAAGCGAATAGCCGAGCGACTTGGCGTAAACGGTGCCGGAGCTGCTGGTGGCGGTCATCAGATTATAAAACAGGTATGCGCACTCGCTGCGCGTCATGGTCTCGCCGCGCGAAGTGGTGATGCCGTCGCGAAGACCGAGGGCGTAAGCCTTTGAAAGCTGCGCCGTCGGGTAAGAGCCGGCGAGTGTCGAGGAGTCATAGCCGAGCATGCGGAGCACTGCGGTGCAGGCTTCCTCCAGCGTTATAGAGTTGTTCGGGCGGAAGGTTCCGTCGGTGTAGCCGACAAACCATCCCTCGCTGACGGCGATGCGAATATATTCGGAAGCCCAGTTGGAGCTCTTGACGTCGCTGAAGAGCGAGAAGCCGGCTCCGTCGTCGCCTATGCTGTCGTGGTAGGTGGACGCGGCGATCATCATCTTTGCAAACTGGGCACGGGTGACGTTGGCGGAAAGGTCCATATCTCCGTCGGAGCCGCCGGTAATTATTCCAAGAGCGCGTACGGTCTGCACGACGCCGGAGTCCTCGGTCAGCGTGGTGGCCGCCGCAGCGCTCCCGATGCCGAAAGTGAAGAGCGAGCACAGCGTCGCCGCCGTCATTATAAGTGCGAGTATCCTTTTTCTCATGGTTTTCATCTCCATATACTTATTCGTTGCGCAGAGCGTCGATAGGATTAAGCGCGGCGGCCTTCTTCGCTGGCAGATAGCCGAACACGACGCCGATGGCGGTGGATATGCCGAAAGCAACGGCTATCGATGTAAACGAGGGTATGACCGCGATATTCTCGCCTAGGATTATCGGTATGATGACCGAGGCAACGGCGGACAGAAGGAAGCCGAGCAGTATGCCGACTATTCCGCCGAGCGCGCTCGTAGTCGCGGCCTCTATGACGAACTGCTGCATGATATAGCGTTCCTTGGCGCCGAGCGCCTTGCGTATACCTATCTCCTTTGTACGCTCGGTGACTGAGACGAGCATGATGTTCATGATGCCTATGCCGCCGACGACGAGCGATATGGCGGCGATAGCGGTCAGGATAACGATGACGACGTTTATCATGCTGTTGAGCATATCGAGGACTTCCGTCATGCTTATGACGTTGTAGGCGTCGTCGTCGTCGAATATATCGAACAGCGCGTTCTCGACTGCCTGCTTTGCCTGCGAAGCCGTATCCTCGCTTACTATCGTTATGGTGAAGCTGCGTATGGTTCCCGTGCCCGACAGCCGCGCGGCCGTTGAGTAGGGAAGATAGATGCAGTCGTCGGTGCCGCCCTCTTCAAGATCACTGCCCGCGTCGGTCTCGCGTGTCATAATGCCGACAATGGTTAGACGGTTTGCTCCGACCTTTATAGTGTCTCCGATGGCGTTGCCGTCGTAATAGGTTTCGTTGAGGTATTCGCCTATGATGCACACGTTTTTGCGATCCTTGATATCTATGTAATTCAGACGGCGTCCCTTGGAGATCGTGTAGCCTTTCATATTAAAATAGTCCTCGCTGACTCCGACGACGGAGGTCGAGTCGGCCGTATCGGTTCCTATCTTTACCGTGCCGCTCATGGACACGGTGGGCGAGAGCTGGTCAAGGTATTCTTGGTTGTCGGCGACTATCTGATACATCTGGTCGACGGACACGCTTCGCGACGAGCCTCGTCCGGGTATCGAGACGGTAAGGGTGTTCGTGCCGAGCTCCGAGAACTGGTCTGTCATGTATTTTTGCAGACCGTTTCCGAGGCCGACGATTACCATGACGGCGGCGATGCCGATAACGATTCCGAGCATTGTGAGCATTGTACGCGTTTTGTTTGCGACAATGTTTTTTATCGCCATGGAAAAGGCTTCAAATATACTCATCCCTTGACGCCTCCCCCGGCTATGTTCGGCGACACGACGGCCTCCGGAGCGTCTGACCTGCCGTCGTATACCACGTGTCCGTCCTCAAGACGGATTATTCTCTGTGCCTGAACCGCTATCGAGTTGTCGTGGGTTATGAGGATGACTGTGTTGCCCGCCTTATTAAGCTCCTGAAGCGTGGCGAGCACCTCGCGTCCGGTCCTTGAGTCGAGCGCGCCCGTCGGTTCGTCCGCAAGTATTACGGCGGGTCTTCCGACGAGAGCGCGCGCTATGGACACGCGCTGCTGCTGGCCTCCGGAGAGCTGGTTCGGCTTTTGGAAGATCTTGTCGCCGAGACCGACGCTTTCAAGCACCTGCTTTGCGCGCGCCCGTCTTTCCGTGCGGCCGGCTCCCGCGTACATGAGCGGTATCTCGACGTTTTCGATGAGCGTGAGTTTCGGCATAAGATTGTACTGCTGAAAAATAAACCCAAGCATCTCATTTCGTATCTCGGCCAGCTCGTTCTTGTTCATCTTTCCAACGTCCCGCCCGTCGAGCAGGTATGTACCCGAGGTCGGCACGTCGAGGCAGCCGACGATGTTCATGCAGGTGGACTTGCCCGAACCGGACTGACCGACTATGGCGACGAACTCACCCTTGTTTATCTTAAAGGATATGCGGTTGGCGGCCCAGACCTCCGTTTCGCCCATTTTATAGACCTTGGAAACGTTCTGGAACTCTATCAGCGCACTCATCCCTGCGGCCCTCCGCCCGAGCGAGTGCCTCCGCCCGAGGGACCGCCTCCACCCGAGGGCGCTCCTTGGTCAGAGGAAACCGTTGTCTCTTCTCCGCCTTCGTCCATCATCATGGTTTGAAGACTGTTGGTATCGGAGGCCATTGCCTTAATGTATGCGACGGTGTCGCCTTTCTGCAGGCCGCTCTTTACTTCTATGTAATCGTCGTCGCTTACGCCGGTTTCGATATTGACGTAGACGTAGCCTTCGGGAGCATTCTGCTCCTGAACGGCGTTAGAGGCACTGGGCGAAGCTGAGGTTATGAGCACAAGGTTTCCGCGTTCGACCGCGGCGCTGGGTATCGCAAGGACGTCGTTTGCCTCGGCGATGACGATGACCGCGTCGACGTTCATTCCGGGAAGAAGATCTCCTGTATTCGTGAGCTTCACGGTCACAGGATATGTAGTCGTTCCGTTTGTGGTCGTTCCGGCTACGCTGACCTTGGTTATCACGCCCTCGTATGTGCCGTCGACGGCGTCGGCCGTTATCTGAACGGTCTGGCCGACTGATACGTTGCTGATGTCGAGCTCGTCGATGTTGAGCGTGACTTCAAGGTACGAAAGGTCGTATATCGTGCACAGCGTCTTGCCGGCCTCGATGGAGTCGCCGATCTTGTACTGCTTGTCGACTATCGTGCCGGCGATAGGTGATTTTATCGTGTAGTTGTCGAGTGTGTCGGATGCGTTGTCATAGGAGAGCTGTGCGTTGCGCAGGTTTTCGTAAGCGCTTTGCACCTGATTTTCTATCGAGTCTCCGCCGAGGGTTACGACGGTCTGATCCTTTGAAACGCTCGCGCCCTCGGAGGCGTTGATGGCCGTTACCGAGCCGGAGGCCGTGGCCGTGAGATCGGACTTGCCCTTATAGCTGAAAGTCGCGGAGGCTGCGCAGCCGCCGCCGTTTATCGAGACGGTGGCGGACTGGCTGTCGGTCAGCGCGCCGGGGTTTGTGACCTGTACTGTTACATAGCGGACTATCATGTTCCCTGTCAGGACGGTGTTGCTGCCTGAAACGGCCGTTACTTTGCCGGATATGGTTTCAAACGAGCTGTCGAGCGTAACCGTTGCGGCCTCGCCGACATAGAACTTCGCCGCGTCGTCGGCGGGGAAGGGAACTTTTATGCTCATTGTGGAGCTGTTGAGGATAACGCCTATAGTCTCTCCAGCGGTGACCTGGTCGCCTACGGAGACGTTCAGCGAGTAGACCTTGCCTGCTATCGGCGCGTCCACGGTCTCGATGTCGAGCGCGTCTTCGTAGGAGCGCTGAGCCTGGTCGAGCGAGAGCTGTGCCTTTTCTAGGCCGCCCGAAATGTCGGAGCTGTCTATCTGATAGAGTACCGTGTCCTTTTCGACGGTGTCTCCCTCTTCAAAATCTGCCGAGGTTACTTCGCCTTTGACCAGCGTCGTGACGGTGTATGAGTCTGCCGGCTCTAGCGTGCCGCTTCCAGAGAGCGACTGGGTTATCGAGCGCGTTGCGACGGGCTCCTCGGTGTATGTGGAAGCCGACGCGTTTTTCGCCGCGCTGCAGCCTCGAAGAGCGGAGACGATGACGAATAAGACGATGACTAGGACGATTATCGTCAGTACCTTGCGCTTTTTGCTGCCTCGTTTGAACCACCGGAGCGGCGCTCCGAATACGTGGCCTGCTCGCGCGAGGGCCGAGGGCTTTTTCGCGGTGCCCTCGCTTTCTGCGATGACGCCGTCGTCCGCGGAAATCTGTTCCTCAGACTTGTTGTCATCGTTGACGTTCAGGGTTTCGGGAGTTGGCGTCGAGCCGATTGTTTCAAAATCTTTTTCCATTTTTCGCCGATCCTTTACTGAGAAAATATGTATATCTAGCCAAATTATTGATATTCTAACAGATAAATCTTAAACGGCACTTAAAACAATGCACGCTAATATACAATTATAGTGAATATGCGGCGAAGAATGTTAATAAAGCATGAACATAATCTTTCAGATTCGTCACACTCTGCCGGCCACCCCATCAGCATCTCGCCGTCCTTCGCGCAAAAAAACGTCCGCGCCCAGGAAAAGCCGGGCGCGGACGTTTTTTGCTGTTTTATCCCTGCCTTTTAAGCAGCGGTACGAGCTTTCTGCAAAGCATCGCCGTTATCGCTATCTTGAGCGCGTCGTAGGGGAGAAACGGTATCATTCCTGCCCAGAGTATCGCCGTAAACGACAGATTTTTGCCAAGATACGCGTTGATTATCAAAGCCATGTAAGGCAGCCCTATCGCGTATATGACCGCCAGTCCCGCGACGCACCCCGCAATAATGCGCGGTACGGATGCGGAGCCCCCGGCGATCTTTCCTATCACGAAGGCCGCCGCGATAAAGCCGAGCAAAAACCCGAAAGTTGGCTGGAACACATAGCCCGGCCCCCCGCCGGATGTGAAGATGGGCAGACCGATAAGACCCAGCGCGACGTATATCACCTGCGACAGCGCACCGAGCTTCGCGCCGAGCAGTATACCCGCCATGCAGACAAAAAATATCTCCAGCGTGAACGACGACCATGGCGTCGGTATCCTGATGAACGCGCCTATGGCGGTCAGCGCCGCGAAAAGAGCGGTAAGTACGATGTCTCTTGTTTTCATATAGTTTTCCCCCTAAAGCATTGTAAACCAAAATTACAAAAAGAGTTGACAATACTTTACTGCGCCGCGCGCGGATTGTCAACTGCAAAGTTAAATTTTGTTTACATTTGTTTACAGCAGGGGGGCCCGCTGATATAATAGGGAAAAATATGCTGTGAAAGGCTGGTTATACGAATGGGACGCGAAAAGGTAATAAAGCTGCTGCGCGCGAAAGGCGTGGGATACGTCTCCGGCGAGGAACTGAGCGATACGCTCGGAATCACGCGCGCCGGCGTCTGGAAGGAGATAGAGAAGCTGCGCGCCGACGGCTATGACATAGAGGCGAAAAAGAGCGCCGGCTACCGTCTGCTTTCCGCGCCGGACGCGCTGACGGAGGAGGAGATATCCTGCGGTGTGACCGGACGCGTGATAGGCCGCAGGCTCGTCTGCCTCGACACGGTGGATTCGACGAACAATTACGCAAAAAAGATAGCGCAGGACGGCGTGCCGGACGGCACGGCCGTCGTCTCCGAATGCCAGACCGGCGGACGAGGACGCATGGAGCGTCCGTTCCAGTCGCCTGCGGGAAAAGGCATATATTTAAGCGTTATAATGAAGCCCGACCTTCCGCCAGGGAATATGGTGCCGATTACGGCAATGGGAGCCGTTGCAGTTTGCGGAGCGATAGAGAAGGTCTGCGGAGTCCGCCCGGGGATAAAGTGGACGAACGACATTGTCCTGAACGGGAAGAAGATATGCGGCATACTGACAGAGATGTCGGTTGAGGCCGAGAGGGTGGCGCTCCAGTACGTTGTTATGGGCATAGGCGTGAACGTGCTTCAGGAGCCGGAGGATTTCGTCGGCGAGGCGCGCGGGATGGCCTCGTCGCTTAAGCAAGAGCTTGGAAAGTGCGTTTCGCGTCCGGCGCTTGCCGCCGGGATATTGAACGAGCTTGACGCCGTGTATTCGGAGATAAAGCGCGGCGGCCTTGACAGTATGCTCCCGGCCTACCGCGCCTCGTGCGTCAACATTGGCAAGGACGTCCGCGTCATAGGCTCCGGCTCTGAGATAACGGGCCGCGCTGTGGATGTAGACGAAAAATACGGTCTCGTTGTTGAGACGGGAAATGGGGAAAGGATGACCGTTCGCAGCGGAGAGGTGTCGGTGCGCGGACTCTACGGGTATATTTGATGAATATCTATCTTAGCTTGTTTATCACGTTTTTCAAGGTTGGGATCATGACCTTCGGCGGCGGCTACGCGATGCTCCCGATACTCGAGCGCGAGCTTGTCGACAACAAAAAATGGTGCTCCGAGGCTGAGATGGCGGATTATTACGCCATCGGCCAGTGCACGCCGGGAATAATCGCCGTGAATACTGCGACCCTTGTCGGGCGCAAGGAAGCGGGGCTTCCCGGCGCTATATTAGCGACGGCGGGGGTGGCGCTCCCGGGAATGGTTATAATCTGCGTCATAGCAGGGCTCATATCGAATTTTGCCGACCTCAAATGGGTATCGGATGCGTTCGCGGGCGTGCGTGCCTGCGTTTGCGTGCTCATTTTCAACGCCGTGCTGAAGCTGCTGAAGGCGGCGATAGTGGACAAGACGACGGTGGTCATTTTTATCGCGGTGCTGCTCGCCGCGCTTTTCACTCCGCTGTCTCCGGCGGTGTTCGTCATTGCGGCGGCCGCTGTCGGCATAGTCGTGAACGCACTTAAGAGCGGGAGGGAAAAGGCATGATATTCGTCGAACTTTTCGCGCGATTTTTCCATGCCGGACTGTTCGCGGTGGGCGGCGGTCTTGCGACTCTCCCGTTCCTGTACGACATATCCGACAAGACCGGCTGGTTCAGCTCTGCAGACCTTGCCAACATGGTCGCGGTGTCTGAGTCCACGCCCGGACCCATGGGGATAAACATGGCCACCTATGTCGGCTTTACGACGGCCGGCGTCGCGGGCAGCGTCGTCGCGGTGCTCGGCCTGGTTATGCCGTCGGTCATAATTATTATGATAATCGCCGGCATGCTCCAGAGATTCAGGGACAGCCGCGCCGTGGTAGGCGCATTTTACGGACTGCGTCCGGCGTCCTGCGGGCTTATCGCGTCGGCCGGCATAGGCGTAATAATTCTGGCGCTCACAAATGTCGACGCGTTCAAAGCCACGGGGCTTTTGACATCGCTTTTTGAGTGGAAATATATAGCGATAGCGGCGGCCGTGCTGGTTTTGACCCGCTGGACGCCGAAGGTCAAAAAGCTGCACCCGATATTTTTCATAGCGGCTTCGGCGATAGCCGGTATCGCCATCGGCGCCGCGGGCATCTGACTTGCGCCGAGCCGCCGCGCTTTTGGATACGAATGGGCGGATAATATCCGCCTCTGGATTTGAAGACCCCCCGCCGCGTACGCGGCGGGGGGTTCTTTGTCATACGACCATTGCCTTGATAAGGTTAGTTGTTCCGCTTATTCCTGCGGGCACGCCGGCGGTGATGACGACAAGGTCTCCGTTTTTGATTATTCCGGCGTTCTTTCCGGCCTGTACCGACTGTTCTATGAGTAGGTCGGTGTTTTCCTCGGTGTCGGTCATCGTCGGGTACACGCCCCAGCTCAGGCGGAGCTGACGGCATACCTTTTTGCTGGCCGTGGTGGCGCAGATAACGCATTCCGGCTTGAAGCGCGAGATCATGCGCGCTGTGTTCCCAGAGTGCGTGACGGAGATTATCGCGTCGGCCTTGAGCCCGAAGCTTGTCATGCAGCAGGCGCGGGATATGGCGTTTGTGATGTCCTGACCTATGACGAAATCCTCGTCTGTAAAGCGCTTGCGGTAATCGATGTGTTTTTCCGCCTCGTTGACGGTGTTAACCATAGCCGACAGTGCCTGCACCGGGTATTTTCCGGCGGCTGTCTCGCCCGAGAGCATGACGCAGGAGGCATAGTCGAACACGGCGTTTGCAACGTCGCTTACTTCCGCTCTGGTGGGGCGCGGGTTGCGTATCATGGAATCGAGCATCTGCGTCGCGACGATGACCGGCATGCCGCATATGACGCCCTTTTTGATCATTTCTTTTTGAAGCGGCGGTATCTCCTGCATGGGTATCTCGACGCCGAGGTCGCCGCGCGCGACCATTATCCCGTCGCTAGCGGCGATTATGGAATCGAGGTTGTTGACGCCTTCGCGGTTTTCTATCTTGGAGATGAGGCGTATGTCGCTGTTTCCGAAGGAAGTCAGCAGATTGCGCACGGCGTTGACGTCGTCTGCGGAGCGTACGAAGGAGATGGCGATATAGTCGAAATCGTTGTCAGCGGCAAATTTGATGTCGGAGCGGTCGCGCGACGTAAGGCCCGGCAGCGCTATCTTCACGTCGGGTATATTGATGCTCTTGTTGTTGGAGAGCGGGCCGCCGGTCCCGACAACGCAGACTACGTCCGCGCCGTCGAAGTGGTCGACGCGCAGGTCGATAAGTCCGTCGTCGACGAGTATGCGGTCGCCTGGATGAAGCTCCTGGGCAAGCTTCGGATAAGTGACGGACACGTGTTTTTCGTTTCCGGGGATGTCGTCCCGGGTCAGCGTAAACATTTCGCCGTTGCCGAGCGTGACGCATCCGTTTTCAAATGTTCCTATGCGTATTTCAGGCCCCTTTGTGTCGAGTATCGTGGCTACTGAGAGTCCTGTCTTTTCGCAGGCCTCGCGGAGCTTCTGAAGCTGCTCGAGATGGCTTTCGTGCGTACCGTGTGAGAAATTGAAACGTGCGGCGTCCATACCGGCCTTGAGCAGATTGCAGAGCATATCCACGTTGTCGCAGGCGGGGCCGAGTGTACATATTATTTTTGTTTTTCGCATATCCTTCACCTCTTATATTTCATTATACATCATTGTCGGCTGCAAATGAAAAACAAATGTGTAAACATACGGTGAATTTTGACGAAAGCTGTTGACGGAAGAGTTGCGAGACTGTATTATGTAAATTAATACAACGACAGTGACGTGCCCGCGCACGCCGGCGTTTTTAATTGAGATATTGGGGAGGCCGTCCGTATGGCGCTGAAAAAATGTCCTAGATGCGGCGAATACTATTCCGATACATATAGGGAATGCCCTTTCTGTGACGAGGAGGATTACGACGATTACCGTCCGCGCCGCAGGCGCGGCGGCGGGGGGCTTCTCGGCGCCGTGCTCATAATAATCGCGATACTCGTTATCGCTTTTGTTGCTTGGTCACTGTTCGGCCCCGAGATACAGACGTTTGTTCAGGAGCACATAGGCACGCACCAGGTCGACAGCGGCACGACGGGCGGCGATACTTCAGGCGATACCACGGGAGACACGACCGGCGGGGACGATACCACCGGTGGCGATACGACGGGTGGCGATACTTCAGGCGATACGACTACAGACTCCGACGGTGCGGTGAAACCCGGCATAGGTGACGATACGACCACCGGAGGCGATACCACTGTTTCCGAAGTTGTGGTGCTCAGCAAGGAAGACGTTACATTGTCCGTGGGAGAGAGCTTCACTCTGACTGCCACGGGCGGCGATGGAAAGAGCTATGAATACGACAGCGAGGACCCGGGCATCGCGTCCGTCGATTCTGCGGGAAAGGTCACGGCTATTTCTTCCGGAACGACAAGCGTGACAGTCAAGTCAGGCGGCAAGAGCTCCGAGTGCATCGTACGCGTAAAGAAGAGTGCGGCCGCAGACGACTCGTCCGCCGGGACGAGCGCGGGTACCACCTCCGCCGCCGTGCTGAGCAAGACGGACGTAACGCTGTCCGTGGGCGAGACGTTCAAGATAAGCGTTACAGGAGGGACTCTTTCCCATTGGTCGACGAGTAATAATGAAGTTGTCGACGTGGATAGCTCGGGCAACGTGAAGGCTACCGGCTCCGGCACCGCGAGCGTCATCGCCGTTATGAGCGACGGCGCGAAGCTAAAGTGCATAGTAAGGGTAAAATGATAAAATAAGCGGCCGCGCGGGAGAGCTTTCTCCCGCGCGGTTTTGCTTCGCCCGCAGTCTCCCGCACGATCGTTTCCGCCTGAGAAATGCCCGCATCCCGCCGAGTTTGCCGTTGCAATTTTTCTACGCGCATGTTATGCTTCTCAAAAATGAGACAAAAGGAGCTGCGCCATGACGAGAGAAGAACGCATAAGGCTTTCGCGCCTGACACTGCAGGATTACGAAGACATTGTGAACCATTGCAACTCAAATATTTTCGTCACCGACGGCAAGGGCAAAATAATATATGTGAACGACGCTGCGGAACGCGCTCTCAACTGCCCGGCGGCGAAGCTTATGAGTATGGACGTTTACCAGCTCCGCGACGGGGGATATACGACCCATTCGTCCTCCGACGATGCCATACGCTCAAGAAAGCGCGCCGTGTCGGTCTATGAAAACAATCTCGGCGAAAGGATAGCCACGACGAGTATACCCATTCTTGACGAGCGCGGCAATATTGCCATGGTCGTCACGCACAGCGCCGAGGTGGGGCAGCTTGTCGAGTTTCAGGAGGAGCTTAAGCGATATCAGGAGCTTGCCAAAAGCTACCGCGACGCCGTCGATTATATCGACAGCAGCAACAGCGCGGATATCATAGCTCGCGACCCTACGATGATCTATATACTCCAGACTATGGCGAAGCTTGCGCGTTCGGACAGCACGATAATGCTCTACGGCGAATCGGGCGTAGGCAAGGAGGTCATGGCGAATTACATCCGCCAGAACAGCCGGAGAAAGGATGATATATTTGTGCCGATAAACTGCGCGGCCATACCGAGCGAGCTTATAGAGTCCGAACTTTTCGGATACGACAAAGGCGCGTTCACCGGCGCGAGGAAAGAGGGAAAGGCGGGAATATTCGAGATTGCCGACGGCGGCACCATATTCCTCGACGAGATAGGCGAGCTTCCGATCATGGCGCAGTCGAAGCTGCTCCGCGTGCTCGAGGGCGGAGAGTTCATGCGCGTCGGCGGGAGCAGCACGCTTCGGACGAACGTCAGAATAATAGGCGCGACGAACAGAGACCTTAAAAAGATGGTAAAAGAGAACAATTTCCGCGCCGATCTTTATTACCGGCTCAACGTCATCCCGGTCATTATCCCTCCGCTTCGGGACAGGCCGCTCGATATAGACGCTCTGTCCGACTCGTTCCTCCGCGCGTTCAACAGAAAGCACGGCGAGCACAGGGTTATATCTAACCGGATGCGGTCATGGATGCACGAGTATGGCTGGCCCGGAAACATACGCGAGCTTCGAAACCTTGTTGAACGCTACGTTATAACGAACGAGGAATATCTTCCCGTGCATCAGCAGGACGAGGTTGTCGACGGCGGGGACGGACAGGGGGACATGTGCGACCTGTCGCGTCCGCTGCGCGATGTGGTCGGAGAGACGGAGTGGAAGTATATACAGGCGGTGCTCAAGGACTGCGGAGGAGAGGTTGCAAAAGCCGCGCTGCAGCTCGGAATACACCGCTCCGTACTGTATAAAAAAATAGATAAGTATAAGTCCAGCGAAGAGTGACGATTGCGGCGTTTTGCCGCGCATAAAACTTCTCGCCGGAAATTGCAGGGGCGCACATGTATGTGCGCCCCTTTTTTGCGCCCTTCCGCGTGTCTTACGGAGATTCTATGTATTGTATCATAGTGGGACGGGTTAATTTTTTAACGTTTTGTCTCAGAATAAAGACTCTGGTCTCAATATAGAGACAGAATTTCTCGATTTTGAGAACCATACATAAAATTGCTGCAATAAAGACGAAAATTTTGCGCAATTAGTACAAGCGCTGAAGCACAAAATTGTGGTATGAGATTTGCAATATAAAAAGTTGGGAATCTCCGAGCGACAGGGGATGGACACTGAAAAGGAATGGAGACTTTCCTGCCGCCGGAAAAAACTGAAAGAAGAGAGGACGTAAACGTATGTTAAGAAAATTCACATCGGGATGCTGTCGAATGGTGCAGAGGTATCTGCCGGATCCGTTTCTGTTTGCGCTGATACTGACCGCGATAGCTTTTCTGCTCGGAATCGCAGTAAACCACGATACCCCCATGGGGATGGTGCTTCATTGGGGCGACGGCCTGTGGAAGTAT
>JAYFRC010000028.1:0-2831 GCA_034926415.1 Oscillospiraceae bacterium | reverse complement strand
CGCGCGCGAGACCGCGCGTGAACGCCGTTTTGCCCATGCCGAGGTCTCCGAGATAGGCGACGACGTCGCCGGCGCGCAGATTTTTTGCCCAGTTTTCCGCTATGGCTTCGGTCTCGCTTTCGCTGTGTGAAATATATTCCGTTTCTGTCGTCTCCTTTCTATTGAATAATACCTAAGAATATACCATTTCACCGCGAATGTAAAGAAAAGCAAGAGAATATTGCGATATTTCTGCTATTGTGTTAAACTAAATAATTACCTACAATATACGAAGATAAACTTACCGAGAGGTAATAATAACATTATGTTCGAAAGACTCTCAGAAAATATAAAAGAATTCTTCAGCCAGGCCGATATGGTGCTGCTTACGCTGTGCTGCGTGAGCTCCGTGTTCGGCATCGTGCTCATATCCAGCGCGACGCGCGTCAGCGGCAGCCACCGCTATATCATCGTGCAGAGCGCGGCGTTGGTACTGGGCTTTATATTTTATTTCCTGTTCTCGACGATAAACATTGAAGAGATCGTCATGGCGAAATGGAAATTGATAGCGCTATTCAACGTTGTGTTCATCGCGGGGCTATTACCGTTCGGCACAGAGCACGGCGGCAACCGCGCGTGGTACGATTTCTGGTTCCTCCCGGTCAGTATACAGCCGGCGGAGATAGTCAAGATAACGTTCATACTTCTGCTTGCCTATCAGCTCTCGCTTCTTAAAGGGCCGGGGCTGAGTTCGGCGCGCTCGGTTGCGCAGTACGCGGGCCATATGCTGTTCATGATCGGACTTATCTACGTCATATCCGGCGACGCAGGAAGCTGTCTTGTCTATGTTTTTGTTTTTCTGTGCATGACTTTTGTCGCCGGAGTGAAGCCGCGCTGGTTTGCGCTCGGCGCCGCGGCGGTCATAGCCGGGGGCGCTTTTATCTGGAAGAAGGGGCTGCTGCCTTCATATATGCAAAAACGGTTTCAGGTTCTTTTTGACCACAGCTACGACCCTCTCGGCGCGGGGTGGCATCAGACTCGCGGGCTTATCGCGCTCGGCAGCGGCAGATGGTTTGGAAGCGGACTGTTCAACGGCACTCAGACCCAGACCGGAACACTCCCCGAGAGGCAGACCGATTTCATCTTCGCCGTCGCGGGAGAGGAGCTCGGAATGGTCGGGTGCATCGCTATAATGGTGCTGCTGACCGCCATAGTAATACGCTGCCTTGTCGTGGCGCGCCGGACAAAGAACGATTTTTCCGCGCTTATCTGCGTCGGCATGGCGGGGATGCTCGTGTTTCAGATAATCGAGAACATTGGCATGTGCCTTTTCGTAATGCCGGTCATAGGCCTGACGCTTCCGTTTTTTAGCTACGGCGGCTCATCGCTGATAACGGTGTTTTCCGCCATGGGCATCGTTTCGGGCATAAAAAAGCGTTCGCGGCCGAGCTGGCTGAGAACGTAGCCGTATAGGCCGCGGAACTCTGCGAGACTTTATAATGAGTCTTTATAAATCTAAGCAGCCGCGAAAGTATTTTACTTTCGCGGCTGCTTTTGCATATCTTTTCTGAATTTGCCCACAATAACTGATACAAAACATAAATAAGGAATTTGTGGGAGGTAATAGTTTTGAAGAAAAGTTATGCAGCGAGAGCCGCGGCAGCGGTGGCTCTCAGTCTTGCCATCGCGCTGACGGCTGCGGCTCCCGCGTGGGCTATCTTCGGCTTCGGCAAAAAGGCGGCTGACGAAGAGACGGCTTCGGGCGCGCCGGTCGCGGCAAATCTGACATTGAAAACCTACGTCGGTATACCATGCAGAGGCCAGTTCAGCTCCGTGGACGTCGAGGGCGAAGACGTGACCTACGCCATTTCGTCGGAGCCGGGAAAGGGCAGCGTTGTGCTGCTTGACGACGGAATATCCTTCGTCTACACTCCGCTTGCGGGAAAAAGCGGCAAGGACAGCTTTTACTACACCGCGACCGACTCGTCTGGAAACGTGTCGGAACCCGCGACAGTAAACGTGACGATATGCAAGACCAAGACGTCGGTGACTTATGCCGATATGGCCGATAACGCGGCTTATCCGTCGGCCGTACGAATGGCCGAGGAGGGCGTTATGGTGGGTCGTCAGGTCGGAGGCCAGTATTTCTTCGAGCCGGACGAAAAAGTTTCGCGTAGCGAATTTTTGACCATGGCCATGGCCGCCGCGGGGGTAAAGGACCTTGAGACCATCTCTGTTACGGGGTTTCAGGACGATGAAAACATACCGACCTGGGCCAAGGCCTACGTCGCGACGGCCGTTGACGACGGAATAGTCGAGGGCTATAACGACGGCGGGAAAATAGTTTTCGCGCCTGACAGTGCCGTTACCTTCAGCGAGGCGGCGGCGATGCTGAATCGCATGCTCTCTGTTTCCGACGCGGATAAGGAAACGTTCGCGGGCGAGGATGTTCCCGCGTGGGCGGCTCAGTCCGTCGCGAACCTCGAATCCGTCGATGTGCTCTCAGACACAAGCGATTACAGCGCGGCTGTCACAAGAGCCGATGCGGCCGAAATACTTTCCGCCGCCATGGATCTTTTGGAAGCGCGCTCTGACTCAAAGGGTGTTTTTGCGTGGCTCAAGTGATCATGCGGCTTAAGATGCAGATTTAAAACTGTTAAAAAAGAGGGGCGGCAGCCCCTCTTTTGTCTTGTGCAAAGGCGGCGCAAGTGCTATAATTTTTAGATAAGTATGCAAAAATATACAAAAATTTCAAATCAATAAAAAATCGAGGTTTTTTCTGATGAAAATCGTCGTTTTGGCCGGCGGAATAAGCACGGAGCGCAATGTTTCCTTTTCCTCGGGAACAAAGA
>JAYFRC010000080.1:0-32623 GCA_034926415.1 Oscillospiraceae bacterium | reverse complement strand
GAGCCCAACATTCACCATCGTCAACGAATACCCGGGACGGCTGCCGCTGTTCCATTTCGATATGTACCGTCTCGATTCCTCCGAAGCGCTGTTCGACATAGGCTGGGACGATTATCTCGACCGGCGCGGCGTGTGCGCCGTGGAGTGGAGCGAACGCGTTTCTGATGCGATGCCCCCGGAGGCGAAATATGTCAGGATAAGCCGCTGCGCCGAAAACGACGTCTGGAGAAAAATAGAGATAAGCGGGGAGGAACCGCAATGAAGATACTCGCGCTCGAATCCTCGTCGAAAGCCGCGTCCGCCGCGCTTCTCGACGACGGAAACATTATCGCCCGCACGTTTCAATCCACCGGCCTGACACACAGCAGGACTCTTCTCCCGATGACCGAATCGATGCTGCGCAACTGCGAGGTACCTCTGTCCGCCGTGGACGTGTTCGCGGTGGCTGCCGGACCGGGTTCGTTTACCGGCCTTCGCATCGGAATAGCGGCGGTCAAGGGGCTAGCGTGGGCAGAGCAGAAACCGTGCTGCCCGGTGTCGACGCTCGAGGGAATGGCATGGAACGTCGCGCATATGAATATGAAGATAATCTGCGCCATGGACGCCCGGCGAAACCAGATATACTCTTCCGTTTTCGATTCTGCGGACGGACGCCCCGTCAGGCTGACTCCAGACCGCGCCATTGCTGCCGCGGCTCTCGCGGAAGAGCTCGAGGGCGACGGCAGCCCAAAGGTCATCGTCGGCTGCGGAGCACAGATATGTTTCGATGCGCTCGCGGCAAAAGGCATACCCTGTTCCCTCGCGCCGCGGCAGCTCAGGCTCCAGGACGCGGCCGGCGTCGCGCTGGCGGCATATGAGCTGACACAGGCGGGAAAAACCGTGTCCGCGGACGCGCTGCTTCCGACTTATCTTCGCCCCTCGCAGGCCGAGCGTATGCGCGCAATCAATAAAGCAAATAATGATAAGGAGCAAACGCCATGAACATGAACGATAAGCTGCATGTAATTTCCCATCCGCTGGTACAGCACAAGCTGTCGATACTCCGCAGCAAGGATACCAACACCAAGGACTTCCGCGAACTCGTCTCCGAGATAGCCATGCTCATGTGCTATGAAGCTACCCGGGATCTTCCGCTTCAGGAGGTCACGGTCGAAACGCCGCTCGCCACGATGAAAACAAACATGAGAGACGGCAAAAAGATGGCCGTCGTGCCTATTCTCCGCGCCGGACTCGGCATGGCCGACGGCGTGCTCCATCTTATGCCTGCCATCCACGTGGGACACATCGGGCTCTACCGCGACCCGACCACCCACGCGCCTGTAGAATATTACTGCAAGATGCCGGACGACATTGCCGAGCGCGAAGTGCTTTTGGTCGACCCCCTGCTCGCCACCGGCGACAGCGCCGCGATAGCCATACAGTTCATGAAGGATTACGGCTGCACTCATATCAGGCTCATGAACATCCTTGTCTCCCCCCAGGGCGTCAAGCTCGTCATGGAGAAGCACCCAGACGTCGACATCTACTGCGCGGCCGTCGACGAGGGGCTGAACGACAAGGGCTATATCATCCCCGGTCTCGGCGACGCGGGCGACCGCATTTTTGGTACAAGATAAATTTTCAGCTCAACTGGCCGCGTCGTATGGCGCGGCCAGTTTTTTCAATCTGATGCGGCCGCGCGGTTGACGGACTGCGCTTCGGCGGGGTATAATTTGTTATTGTATATATGCTGAATAAATATGCCTTGACAAAAGAGGATGCGATATGAAAGTCATTCACCTTATAAGCGGCGGCGACAGCGGCGGAGCCAAGACCCACGTCCTTTCCCTGCTCGACAATCTCGGCAAGGTCATCGACGTGCAGCTTGTCTGCTTCATGGAAGGCCCATTCGCCGATGAAGCGCGCGCGATCGGGATACCCACCAAGGTGTTTCCCGGAAGAAACCCTCTGCGCATATGCCGCGCTCTCGAAAAATATATACGCGACGGCGGCTACGAGATAATACACTGCCACGGCTCCCGCGCCAATATGTTCGGCGCGATGCTCCAAAAGCGCATGGGCATACCCGTATGCTCGACCGTGCACAGCGATTACAAACTCGACTACATGGGACGGCCGCTCGGCGCCCTTGTTTACGGCAACGTCAATGCCCACTCGCTCAAAAAAATAAAAAACCACATCGGCGTGTCCGAGTCAATGGTACGCCTGCTCATATTGCGTGGGTTCAAACCCGATTCGTTCTTTACCATCTACAACGGCATAGACTTCACGCGCTCGCCTTTCGAGGGTGAGGACAGGCTTCCGTATCTCCGCTCGCTCGGCGTGGACGCTGACGAAAACTCCGTCGTCGTCGGCATAGCCGCGAGACTAAACCCCGTCAAGGACATGTCCACGCTCGTGCGTGGCTTTGCAGAGGCGTACAAAAAATGTGACAGGCTGCGTCTTGTCATCGCCGGCGACGGCGAGGAGATGGAGCTGCTTAAAAATCTTGCGAAGGAGCTTGGCGTCGAAAACCGCGTATTCCTGCCCGGTTGGATTTCCGGAGGCATGGACAGGTTCTATAACGCCATCGATATAAACGCCCTGACTTCGCTGTCGGAGACGTTCCCCTACGCCCTCACCGAGGGCGCCCGCTTCAGTCTTCCGACCGTCGCGACGGCCGTCGGCGGTATACCCGACCTTATCGACGACGGCGTGAACGGCTATCTGTTCGAGCCGCGCGACTGGCGGACGCTCGGAGACAGGCTCGCGCGTCTTGCGCTAGACGACGCTCTTCGCGAAAGCATGGGCAGGGAAATGTTCAAAAAGGCCTCGGAAAAATTCTCGATACAGGCCACGATAGACACCCAGCTCGATATTTACAGCCGGATAAAGCGCCGCGCCGCGAGAATCGCGCCCAAACGCGACGGCGTTGTCATCTGCGGAGCCTACGGACGCGGCAACTCCGGAGACGACGCCATACTCGAGGCCATAACCTGCGAGCTTCGCTCCATCGACCCTGATATGCCGATACACGTCCTCTCCCGCGACCCGATGCAGACTAAGCTCCAGTGCCGCTGCGGAGCCGTCTATACCTTCAACATTCTGCGCTGGATTATGCTTATGTGCAAAAGCCGCCTTTATATAAACGGCGGTGGTAGCCTTATCCAGGACATAACGTCAAGCCGCTCGCTGTACTTTTATCTGTTCACCATTTCCATGGCAAAGATACTGGGCAACCGTGTACAGATGTACGGCTGCGGCATAGGCCCGATAATCACGGATAAACACCTTGCCTGCGCGGGGCGCATACTCAACCGCCGCGTCGACGTGATAACATTGCGCGAGCCGAACTCCATGTCGGAGCTCGAGCGCATGAAAGTAAACAATCCCCGCGTCATAATCGCCGCCGACCCGACGCTTACGCTTGAGCCGGCCGGGGAAAATACGGTCAATTCCATGCTTCTCGCGTCCGGAGTTCCGATCGGCGGAAAATATGCCGCCTTCGTGCTCCGGCGCTGGCCCGGCTTTGAGGAAAAAACCGGCGAGATAGCAAAGGCCGCCGACTACATTTACGAGAAATACGGCTGCACGCCGGTATTTCTTCCGATAGAGCGGCCGATGGACGTTGAAGCCGCGAAAATCGTTGCGGCGAAGATGACCAAACCCTATTATCTCATGGAAAA
Source organism: Oscillospiraceae bacterium (assembly GCA_034926415.1). Classification (GTDB taxonomy): domain Bacteria; phylum Bacillota; class Clostridia; order Oscillospirales; family Oscillospiraceae; genus JAYFRC01. The sequence goes on along the minus strand of JAYFRC010000080.1, from coordinate 28,958 downwards.
CGCGGGGGCGGGACGGAGCGTCATTGGGGTTCTGTCGCGGATGCAGGTCGCGGTCTCGATGCGCCTGCACGGACTTGTCTTCGCCGCCGCGCAGGGCGTGCCGCTCGTCGGCATAGTCTACGACCCGAAAGTCAGCTCGTTCCTCTCCTACATGGGGCAGGACAGGTTCACGGACATAAACGACGTTACCTTTGAGCGTCTTAAGGAGCACATAGATTCAGCAATGGCAGAAAGCGGCGACAGCGCAGCGCGTCAGGCCGCCGTGGAGCGTCTGCGCGGTATAGAGGTCAGCAACCGCCTGTGCGCGGAAAGCCTGCTCTCGAAATGAAAGCCGCGTTTGCAGCTTCTCTTCAACGTCACGAAAATGCGACAAACCCCGCCTCTTTTCCGGCGTTCTCTTTGTCAATGTGTACGAAAATACCGAACAAGCCCGTTTTCTCTTGAAATCCCTGTTAGCCGCAAGTAAAATGGAGATGTAGAAAGGGGCTGGCATGAATGTACGTGTTTTTCTCCGGTTTTCGTCTTAACCGCGCTCGCTTCATGTCTTCCTCCATCCGATAAGCGGACAAGTGCAGACCGCGCCGTAGTGCGGCCTGCGCTTTTTTGTTTCTGATTTTTAATCTGCAAACGACGGGAGGAACAACATGAGTATCAAAAAAGCCGCTGTCATAATGGGATCTGACAGCGATTTCCCCGTGGTGTCGAAGGCTCTCGCAAAGCTCGAGTACTTTGGCATCCCCTATGAGGTTCACGTTTTTTCGGCACACAGAACACCGGCCGCCGCCACCGCTTTCGCCGCATCCGCGAAAGATAACGGTTTCGGCGGTATAATCGCCGCCGCCGGCAAGGCCGCGCATCTTGGCGGAGTGCTCGCCGCTTATACGACGCTTCCGGTCATCGGCATCCCAATCAAATCCTCGACAATGGACGGGCTCGACAGCCTGCTTTCGACCGTGCAGATGCCCTCAGGCATACCGGTCGCGACAGTTGCCATAGACGGCGCGGAAAACGCCGCGATCCTCGCCTGTCAGATGCTCGCCATCTCAGATGAAACTCTCGCGGACAAGCTCGCCGCCTTCAAAAAGGAAATGGCTGAGCAGGTCGCTGAAAAGGATAAAAAAATTCAGGAAGAGGTACAGAAAAGATGAACAAAATGGAACAGCTCTATGAGGGCAAGGCCAAGAAGGTCTTCGCCACCGACGACCCCGACCTCGTCATTGTCGACTACAAGGACGACGCCACGGCGCTAAACGGTAAGAAAAAGGGCACCATAGTGGGCAAGGGCGTCATGAACAACAAGCTCACCAACTATCTGATGCAGGTTCTTGAAAAGGAAGGCGTCCCCACACATTTTGTCAAGGAGCTTTCCGACCGCGAGACCGTTGTGAAAAAGGTCACCATTGTGCCTCTCGAGGTCATTGTCCGCAATATAGCGGCCGGTCACTTCTCTTCCCGCTACGGCGTCGAGGAAGGCAAGATACTGAATCCACATACCATTGAGTTCTCATATAAGTCAGACCCTCTTGACGATCCCCTGCTCAACCACTATCACGCGCTTGCCCTCGGTCTCGCGACTCAGGAGGAGATAGACTTGATCACCAAGATGTCTTTCAAGGTCGACGAAGTGCTGTCCAAATTCTTCGGCGACGTCGGCGTCACCCTTGTCGACTTCAAGCTCGAGTTCGGCAAGACCTCCGACGGAAAGATAATACTCGCCGACGAGATAAGCCCGGACACCTGCCGTCTCTGGGATTCAAAGACACACGAAAAACTGGACAAGGATCGTTTCCGCCGCGACATGGGCGGAGTCGAGGACGCTTACCATGAGATAATGCGTCGCGTGTTCGGGAAGTAAAGGAGATGCATTAATGAGCGTTTCTAAAAGCGACAGCTACGCGGCCGCAGGTGTCGACGTCACCGCCGGCTACGAATCCGTTAACCTTATAAAGCCCATGGTCGAGTCCACCAATATCCCCGGCGTGCTCGGCGGGCTCGGAGGCTTCGGCGGAATGTTTGAAGTGCCTGCCGGCTATTCGCATCCCGTTCTTGTCTCCGGCACCGACGGCGTCGGCACAAAGCTTAAGATCGCGTTCCTTATGAACAAGCACAACACGATCGGCATCGACTGCGTCGCGATGTGCGTCAACGACATTATCTGCGGCGGAGCAAAACCGCTCTTTTTCCTCGATTACATGGCGATGGGCAAAAATATCCCCGCTCGCACCGCAGAGATAGTCTCCGGCGTGGCCGAGGGCTGCCGTCAGGCGGGCTGCGCGCTCATCGGCGGCGAGACCGCCGAGATGCCTGGCTTTTATAAAGAGGACGAATACGACCTTGCGGGTTACTCCACCGGCATTGTCGACAAGGACAAGATGCTTACCGGCGAGGCTCTCTGCGCGGGTGACGTGCTTATCGGGCTCGCTTCCTCAGGCTGCCATTCAAACGGCTTCTCGCTAATCCGCAAGGTCCTGAAAATTGACAGATCCGTGGTCAACACGCGCATTGCCGAGCTCGGCTGCACGATAGGCGAAGAGCTTATCAAGCCGACCAAAATATATGTAAAGCCCATCCTCGGGCTGCTCGACGCGGGCATAAGCGTTAAGGCAATATCGCACATAACCGGCGGCGGACTCTACGAGAACGTCCCCCGCATGATGAAACCCGGACTAACCGCTCTCATCGACGCCGCGGCGGCGCCGGTTCCGTCCATATTTGACCTCATCGCCAAAGAGGGCGACATCCCCGCGCGCGATATGTACAACACTTTCAACATGGGAATCGGCATGGTCGCCGCGATCGGAAAGAACGACGTTGGCCGCGCCATGGATATGCTCGCGCGCTGCGGGCAGAAGGCCTACATCATCGGCTGCGTGCAAAATGGCAGCGACGGAGTAGTCGTAAAATCATAACGTAATTCTGCCCGTCCGTGTTCGCTCATGGACGGGCAGAACAGCAAGTGAAAGGAATATGCGCGATGAAAAACATCGTTGTACTCGTCTCCGGCGGCGGAACGAATCTTCAGGCGCTGCTCGACGCGCAAAAGCGCGGCGAGATAAAGGGCGGAAAGATAACCGCCGTCATTTCCTCCACTCCCGGCGCTTTCGCGCTTGAACGCGCGGCAAATGCCGGCGTTCCCGGCTTTGTTATAAACAGAAAGGAATACGCGGGCCGAGCAGAATTCACCGACGCGATCCTGCATAAACTTGCGGAGCTAAGCGCCGACCTTATAGTGCTCGCCGGATTCCTGTACATTCTCTCACCAGCCTTTATCGACCGCTATCCAAACCGCGTGATAAACGTCCACCCGGCGCTTATTCCCTCGTTCTGCGGTGACGGGTTCTATGGACTCAAGGTCCACGAAAAGGCGCTTGAATACGGTGTCAAGGTCACGGGAGCCACGGTGCATTTTGTCTCTGCCGTCGCCGACGCGGGACCGATAATCGCCCAGCGGGCGGTCGAGATAAAAGAGGGCGACACGCCCGAGATACTTCAAAAGCGCGTTATGGAACAGGCTGAATGGAAAATTCTTCCAATGGCCGTATCGCTGTTCTGCGAAGATAAGCTCACGGTAGACGGCAGGATAGTTCATATAAAGGACTGACATTTTGGGAAAGGGGAAAACTAAATGAAGATTATTGATATTGAGCAGGAGCTCAAAAACAATTCCTATCCCGGGCGCGGGATAATCATAGGCCGCTCCGACTGCGGCAAAAGCGCCGTTATCGCTTACTGGATAATGGGACGCAGCGTCAACAGCCGCAACCGCGTGTTCACCGAGACCGCCGACGGCATCCGCACCGAGGCTTTCGATCCGAGCAAGATGTCCGATCCGTCGCTCATCATCTACCATCCCGTCCGCGTGTTTGAGGACAGGACCATCGTCACAAACGGCGACCAGACCGACACGATACTCGAATCCTTCGAAGCCGGACACTGCTACCGCCACGCGCTCGTACAGCGCGAATTTGAGCCGGACGAGCCGAACTATACCCCGCGCATCTCCGGCGTCGTCGACGGCGACGGAAGCTACAAGCTCTCCATACTCAAGAGCAATGACGGCGACCCCAAATCCTGTCTTCGCTATTTCTTCGAGTACAGCAATCCCCACGCGGGCGAGGGACATTTCATATCCACTTATATGGGCGACGGAACCCCGCTTCCCTCCTTTGAGGGCGAGCCCAAAAAGCTCAAACTTTCCGGAAACATCGACGCGTTCGGAAACATGCTCTGGAACGCGCTCAACAACGACAACAAGGTCTCGCTTTTCGTCCGCTATATCGACATAGCGAGCGGCAAGGCTGAGAGCCGCATATATAACAAAAACGTTTGATAAAAGGAGGTCACGCTGAAATGAACGAACTCGCATTGAAATATGGCTGCAACCCCAATCAGAAGCCCGCGCGTATCTATATGAAGGACGGAAGCGATCTTCCGGTCGAGGTCCTTAACGGCAAGCCCGGATACATCAATTTCATGGATGCCTTCAACTCCTGGCAGCTAGTCAAGGAACTGAAGGAGGCCACCGGCCTTCCCTCCGCGGCATCGTTCAAGCACGTCTCCCCTGCCGGAGCCGCCGTAGGACTTCCGCTTTCGCAGGTCGACAGGCACATTTATTTCGTCGATAAAGACGCCTCTCTCTCGCCCATAGCCTGCGCCTATATCCGCGCGCGCGGTGCCGACCGACTCTGCTCTTACGGCGACTGGGCCGCCCTCTCCGACGTCTGCGATGCGGCGACCGCCAGCTATCTCAAGGACGAGGTGTCTGATGGCATCATCGCCCCGGGCTACACCGACGAGGCTCTCGCTATACTCAAAACCAAGAAAAAGGGCGGATACAACGTCGTCAAGATCGATGCGTCCTACGTTCCCGCCGTGCAGGAGCACAAGGATGTTTTCGGCGTGACTTTCGAGCAGGGCCGCAACAATTTCAAAATAGACGACGCGCTGCTTGAAAATATTGTCAGTGAAAATCACGACCTGCCGAAGCAGGCTAAAATAGACATGATCGTCGCGCTCATAACTCTCAAGTACACCCAGTCGAACTCCGTATGCTATGTCAAGGACGGCCAGGCGATAGGAGTCGGAGCCGGCCAGCAGAGCCGCATACACTGCACCCGTCTCGCCGGAAGCAAGGCCGACAACTGGTATATGCGCCAACACCCGAAGGTGATGGGACTTCAGTTCGTCGACGGCATACGCCGCCCCGACCGCGACAACGCAATAGACATCTACACCTCCGACGAGTATGAGGACGTGCTCGCGGACGGCGTATGGCAGAACACGTTCAAGGTACGCCCCGAGCCGCTCACCCGAGAGGAGCGAGCTGAGTGGATAGCTACGCAGAACGGCGTCACCGTCGGCTCCGATGCGTTTTTCCCATTCGGCGACAATGTCGAGCGCGCGCGCAAGAGCGGAGTGCAGTACATCGCGGAGCCGGGCGGCTCAATCCGCGACGACAACGTTATTGCTGCCGCGAACAAGTACGGCATCACTATGTGCTTTACCGGCATGAGGCTGTTCCACCACTAAAATACGCTTATAGGGGGGGAATTCTTCCCCCCTATATACGAAAACGCGAAAACACGTTTTCGATATCTCCCTCGCCTCCGCATGGCGGAGGCGTCGCTGCGGCGGGCAAATGAGTTTTGGCAGAAATGAATTCCGCCAAAACAAATTACGAAGCCGCGCGCATGCCGCGCTTTGCGCGAACTTTTTGAAATTAACCGGCTTATTATTATGAGGTGCAAACTTATGAAAATTCTGGTTGTCGGCGGAGGCGGACGCGAACACGCCATCGTTCACGCGCTCGCCAAAAGCCCAAAAGTCGACAAGCTGTACTGCGCGCCCGGCAACGGGGGCATAGCTTCCGAAGCCGTGTGCCTTCCGATAAAGGCCACGGACGTCGACGGAATGGTAAAATTTTCTATTGAATCGGGCATCGACTACGTCGTCGTGGCTCCCGACGATCCGCTGGCGCTCGGCATGGTGGACGCACTCGAGGCCGCCGGCATTCCCGCGTTTGGCCCGAGGAAAAACGCCGCCGTTATCGAGGCAAGCAAGGCGTTTTCCAAAAATCTGATGAAGAAATACAATATCCCTACGGCAAAGTACGATATTTTTACCGACATGGAGAAAGCGCTCGCATACATCGACGAGCAGGGCGCGCCCATAGTCGTCAAGGCTGACGGCCTCGCGCTCGGCAAGGGCGTAGTCGTTGCGCAGACGGTCGGCGAGGCAAAAGATGCCGTTCGTTCCATGATGGAAGACAAGAAGTTCGGCGAGGCCGGAGCACGCGTGGTTATCGAGGAATGCATGAGCGGACCTGAGGTGACATGCCTCTGCTTTGCAGACGGCGAGCACCTTTCGCCGATGCTTTCCTCTCAGGATCACAAGCGCGCCTATGATTCCAACAAGGGGCCGAATACCGGCGGCATGGGAGCTTTCGCGCCGAGCCCGAAGTTTACCCCCGAGCTTCAAAAGCTCTGCATGGAAACGATATTCATGCCGACCATGCGCGCCATGCGCGCCGAGGGACGTCCGTTCAAGGGATGCCTATATTTCGGGCTCATGCTTACGCCTGTCGGCCCGAAGGTCATCGAATACAATTCGCGTTTCGGAGACCCTGAGACTCAACCCATCCTCTCGCTGCTCAAGACCGACCTTCTCGACGTGATGATGGCCTGCACCGACGGAACGCTCGACAAAATAAACGTCGAGTGGGAAAGCGGCGCGGCATGCTGTATTGTCATGGCCAGCGGAGGCTATCCTGTCGAATACAAAAAGGGCTACGAAATAAGCGGCCTCGATTCCGTCCCTTCGGACATCTTCGTCTATCATGCCGGAACGAAAAAGGACGGGGACAAATACCTGACCGACGGCGGGCGCGTTCTCGGAGTGACCGCAAAGGCCGGAACGCTTAAGGATGCCGTCGCCAAAGCCTACGACGCGGTAAAATTCATATCCTTCAAGGACGCGCACTACCGCACCGACATCGGCAAAAAGTAATTTCATCTCAAAAACTCCGCGTATTCGATTTGAATACGCGGAGTTTTTTACAACTTTTTATGAACGACTATGAGTGCTTATGCGCAGGAGCCCTGCCGCTTTTATGGGACTTCGTAACAGCCTCCCCGACTTTTTTTGCCGCGACGACGCAAAAATCTTTCGGCGAGAGAGCGCGTTTTATCCTGCACAGCGGCGCCGCGCATTTGGAGCATGAGAGCGCGTCGCAGGTATACTCGAAAAACAGCTCGTGCCTGCGCGCGTATGCCGCTTCCCATTTTATGAATATAACGAGCGACATGCCCGCAAGCGTCCATGAAAAGAAAGCCGGAACAAAGAACATCGGCGTATATGCCATTATGGCACCCCAGTCGTAGATGCGGCAGGTCATGCAGCACTTGTTGTGCATTATGAACCTTGAGAACGGGCAGAAAACCAGCACCGCGATGAGGTCGCACATAAAATAAAACAGGGTCAGCAGCAAAAGCTCGCTCCGTCCGATGACACGCGTGTAAAAAAGCACTGCTATGATGCCGTTGCAGGCTATCCACAGCGCGGCGACCTTCAGCGCCCCGGCGTTCGCGCGGCGCACAAGCGCCGCTTTTGTCTCATCGTCAGCCGAAAGTGTGCCCCGGGCTCTATTTCTCTGGGCACTGCGTGCGTTTGAAAAGAGATGGAAAGCAAGCTGTCCCATGAGCGCTAGCCAGAGCGCGAGCAGATATGGTTTGCCCGCAAAAAAGGCGACCCCTTCCCCGAAGGAAAGCGAGTCACGGTCGTTTGAATATACGGCGAGCGCCGCCGTGAAAACGGCAAGCCTGACAAGCATAGCTCTGAAATTTCTCTTAAAATCCCTGTCTTTCAATCTGCGCCTCGTAAGATCGGAAAATCTTTTGCATCCGATCAGTTTCCATCATCTTAGCACCCTTTCCCGCAGGTGTCACTATTTTTTTCGGCGCATATGTTCCGGTGCGTGACTATCGTTGTCAGCGTGTCTCCGAGCTGAACCAACACAGATGCAAGCATGGTCAGTTCGTCGTCGTCAAGACAGCGCGCCAACGTGACCGCCGCCGTATTTACCGCGTATGTCAGGGAACACTCATCCATAATATCACCATGGTATTGTATGCGGCAATCACTCAAACGGGTCGTCGATACGTTTTCTCTCTTCCATGGCGTATATCTGCAGCGTTCCGCCGGGATCGCAGCAGGCAAGGTATATTTCTTTCACGTTTTTGTACCCCTGCTCCTTCATCCTGCGATGCAGCCAGACCTCGTCCTTCCCCGCTTTTTTCAGGTTTATGTCCAGCACATTTCCATCCAATATAACGTCCGTCCATATAAATTCCTGTTCGGGCATCTTTGAAAAGTCCGACGGCTTAGCGGGACGGCTTCCCGATTTCGGAAGGAACGAAAACTGACCGTTGTTCTCGACTATGACGGTCTGGAGCTGGCTTAAATCGAAATAGCCGCTCACCCTGCACTGGGTCAGAAATTCGCTTATATCTATCCGGGCCTTTGCTATATTTTCCCTGTACAGCACGCCGTTGTCGTACAGTATAAGCGGGCGGCCAGTAACATACTTTCTCACTTTGTTTGACTTGTTGGTAACCAGCGATATGCACAGCGCGACGAGCGCGTAGATTGCCATCGCCTCGAACGGCCGCCACGGGTTTTCAAGCTCGCTGGCCATCTCCGCGGCAATCGAACCGATCGAGATGCCGGTTATATAGTCGAACATACTCATCTGCGATATCTGCTTGTTGCCCATCATTTTCGTCAGCAGGAACAGCGCCGCTATTGAAAAAAACGCCGTCAGCGCTATCTTGCCAATACTCAACATATCCATCTTCGGCTGCCTCCGCATAATATAACTTTGCTATAATTATGTGCGGAATGCCGCCAACATATTAAAAAGCGCCGGACGTAAACGTCCGGCGTTCTATTTATTTCGCGTTTATATTGATGAACTCGGCCTTGAGCTTTGAGTACATTATTTTCTGGCTGCTGTAAATTCCATAGTAGCCGGAGAGCATATAGCTCACGGCGCAGGCCACGGCAAAATAGCTCAGCTCGCTCGCTCCAAAAAGTTCTATTGAAAGTATCAGCGACGCTATAGGACAGTTCACCGCTCCGCAGAACATCGCTATGAGTCCTATCGCCGCGCCAAATCCCGCCGGTATGCCGAGCAATCCGCCGAACACACAGCCGAATACCGCGCCGATAAAAAACGTCGGTACTATCTCGCCGCCTTTGAAGCCGCAGCCGAGCGTTATCGCCGTGAACACTATCTTCCATATGAAATCCTGCGGCGCGGCGGTGCCTGCCATAGCTGCATGTATGGAGTCTATGCCAAGGCCGTTGTACATATCCGTGCCGAGTATAAGCGTCAGCACCAGTATGACCGTTCCGCCTACCGCTATGCGCAAAAAGCCGTTCGGCATTTTTTTCTTTGCAAATTTTTCGGTCTTGTGCATCACGACGCAGTATACGATGCTTACCAGTGCGCAGGCGACCGAGAGCAGGGCTATGCGGAACAGGCCCAAAGTCGAAAGCGAGTAAAACTCTCCTATTGTGAAGCGCGTCGGCGCTATGCCGAACATCAGCGACACTTCGTAAGCCGTAAGCGACGAGGCCACGCACGGCACAAACCCAACGTAATAAAGTATTCCCACGCTTATTACTTCGAGCGCGAAGAACGTCGCCGTGAGCGGCGTTCCGAAAAGCGCCGAGAACACCCCGCTCATCCCGCAAAGCGTCGCGATCCGTATATCCTTGTCGTCCAGCCTGAAAAATTTTCCGACTTCCCCGCCTATGCTCCCGCCTATCTGAAGCGCGGCGCCCTCGCGTCCCGAGCTTCCGCCGCAAAGCTGTGTCAGCACGGTCGATATGAATATCACGGGAACAAGCATCACGGGAACCTTTTGCCCGAGGTGCACCGAATCAATAATATCGTTTGTACCCTTTCCCTGCATATTCGTACCGTAATAAAGCGCGGCTATTACAAGTCCCGACAGCGGGAGAAAATATATCGTCCATTCGTTTCCGGAACGAAAGTTCGTAACATATGCGATGCTCAGGTTGAACATCGAGCCGACAACTCCGCCTATCGCACCGGTTATACAGGAAATGACAAGCCATTTGACAAACGCCCGCACGTAATTCACGGCGCTGCGCGATTTGCGTGCGGCAAGCGCTTTAAGGTATTTATATACTTCCATTATGGCACGTCCACTCTTTTCTCTTTCTTCTCTTCTTTTATATTTTCTGGTAAATATATACTCCGAACTCCGTAGCGGTATAAAGCTCCTCAAGCTGCTCAAGCCGCGCCATATCATTCTTCCCCGTCTTATGCGCGTAAGGCGTCATTGCAAACAGATTGGATATGTCTTCCTTGTTATCAATATGTATCGTCTTTTTAAGCTCCTGCTTCTTTATAAGCATAAACCCGTCGAGCGCGGTCTGCGGCGCGTCATTCATATACGGCTTTTCGTAAACCGCGGCCTTGAGCTCCCACAGGTGCATCTCGAGCGGAGCCGCGATGACGAGAAAGCCGCCCGTCTTGAGCACACGGTGATATTCCCGCGGCGACGTCGGCGCGAACACGTTCATCACCATGTCGCAGCTCTTGTCGCTAATAGGGAGCCTGAATATGCTCGACACCGCGAGCAGCAGGTCGTCTCCGCGTTTTGCTCCCGCGCGGAGCGCGTCTCTAGATATATCGATGCCGAACATCTGAACGTTTCGTCCGAGGCGGCCAAGCTCCTCCGCTACGGCGGCGGTATAGTAGCATTCTCCGCAGCCCGCGTCCAGAACGGCTCCGCCGTCTTGAACGCACGACGCGGCGGCCTCCGCCAGCGCGGTGCGCAAATCGCCGTAGTAGCCCTTATCCAGGAACGCGCTCCGCGCGCGTATCATGGCCTTATCGTCCCCGTGCTGCTTTTTCCTCGACTGCTGCGACATCAGGAGATTGACATAGCCGCTCCGAGCAAAATCAAAGCTGTGGCCATTGGCGCAGGTCATGCTCTTAGCTCCGCGCTCAAGTCTGTTAAGACAGACGGGACAAGCAAAATCAGTCAATTCATTCCTCCGCTGTCTCAGGCGCAAAACGCCTTGAAATCTTCGCTCCTTGCAAAAAAGAACATATACTGCTGGATTATTCCGCCGACTCCGGCATAACGGCTCTCATCAAAATTATCGCTGTATACCTCGTTCAGTACGCGTTTTATCCATACGTCTCGCGGGAACGCGCCAAGCCGTCCGTAACCGAACAGCATCACGCAGCTTGCAACCTTTTCCCCAACGCCGTAGACTTCCTTGAGCTTCGCCTTAAGTTCCTCGTCGTCAAGCGATGAAAGCGCGGAAACATCCAGCTTTCCGCTCGCCACGTCCCGCGCCGCGGACATAATATATTTCTCGCGATATCCGAGCGAGCAGCCCTCAAGGTTTTCGCACGCGGCAAGGCTTTCAGCCGTCGGGAACGCGCAGCGCTCGCCCCAGGGCGTTTTTATCCGCTCTCCGTACCTGCAGCAAAGCGTCTCCACGGCCTTGCGTATGGCCGGGATATTCTTTCTCTGCGAGATGATGAAGGTTATCAGCATTTCAAACGGTTCCTGACGCAATATACGTATCCCGTCTCCGAACGACACGGCGGAAGTCAAAAAGAGGTCGTCCTCCGGAACCATTTTCTGCACGGCACGGTAATCGCGGCCGAGATCAAAATAGTTTTTCCAGTATTTCTTAAATTCTTCCATTGTACACGAAAGCGAGTATCTGTTCTTTCCCATCTTCTCGATGCGGATAAATTTGTTTCCCGCCACGTTTTCCCAGACGTTTTCTTCAGTTTTGCGGAGTCTGAAGCATTGCCCGCTTTCTTCTATCTTATCTAGGTCGAATTCGTCCGTCTCTATCTCAAGCATAGTCTCACACCTTATAAAACTCGCGAAGTATCGAGCCTTCCGGAATATCGTTCCGCGTTATCTTTGAAAGCGGCACGCTTTTTAACTCCTTCATCTGAGGGAACTCGCGGCGGTGGATAAACAGCTCGTAACCCAGCAGCGTGTCTATCCTCAGCACTCCGACGTTTTTAAGGTACGGCGCCACATAGAGCCTCTCGCCCCTGTCCACGCTGTGGCTTTTGAAGATCGTCTCTCCTGGCGTCACACCGCGCGAATCCATATCGCGGCAGATGCGGCGGCATATCCTTATGTACCGGTTATCGATGACGTGTTCGCTGTCCACGATAACATCTGCCGGAGATACGTATATCCTTATGGAATCGTCGCCTTTCGGCACCTCAAACGTCGGGTTGAGGGCGTGCAGCCCTTCCATTATCATCACATCGTTGGGGTCAAGGCTTATTTTTTTGCCAGTGTCTATCATCATACGGTGCACAAAATCGAAAGTCGGAAGGCTTATCTCTCCGCCTGACATAAGCGTCCTTATATCGCTGTTGAGTTTATCCATATCGAGGCACAGCGGCGATTCGTAGTCCGGCACACCATTTTCATCCAGCGGCATCGTGTAGCGATCTGCGCTCATATACCAGTCGTCCATCGACAGTGAAAACACGCGCTTGCCGTGCTTTTCTATCTCCCGCGCGATATTGTGCGCCGTCGTCGTCTTTCCGCTTCCCGACGGACCGGCCAGCAAAACGATGCGTATGTTTTTTTCCATGACATAGTCCGCGACATACTTTGTCTGTCGGACGTAGCGCGCTTCTTCTTCCGTCACGAAATCGTCCTTGCCTAGGATTATAAGGCGCTGAACTATGCTGCTCAGTTCCTGTGAATTAACAAGATTCATAACCGTACCTCCCGATTTTTCCCGCGCCGGCGGCTCTCATTCAGCAAATCGCTCGCCGATGGGGATATACTTCCTGTCGGGACAAACGCCTCTGTACGCCGGGCGTATTATCTTCCCGTTCTGCACAAGCTCTTCAAGCCTGTGCGCACTCCAACCCGCCATGCGGCTCACGGCGAACATGGGCGTATAACACTCGAGCGGAAGCCCGAGCATTTCGTAAACAAAACCCGAATAAAAATCGACGTTGGCGCACACGCCCTTATACATCTTTCTGTTCCGGGATATTACCTCGGGCGCGATCTGCTCGACGCGCAAATAGAGATCGAATTCGTCCTCAAGATTTTTCTCGTTCGACAGCGCTTTCGCAAACTTTTTGAGTATCACTGCGCGCGGGTCGCTTATGGAATAGACGGCGTGACCCATTCCGTAGATAAGTCCTTTTTTGTCAAAGCGCTCGCCTTCGAGCATCCCCACAAGATAATTTGCTATTTCATCATCGTCGCGCCAGTCCTTTACTTCCTTTTTCATGGTGTCCATCATCTGCACGACCTTGCGGTTGGCTCCGCCGTGGCGCGGCCCCTTGAGCGACGCCAATGAAGCGGCGACTGCGGAGTATGTATCGGTTCCGGAGCTTGTGACGACACGCATGGTAAAGCTTGAGTTGTTGCCGCCGCCGTGTTCCGCGTGGAGCACGAGGCAGAGGTCGAGAACCTTTGCTTCGAGATCCGTGTATTTCATATCGGGTCTGAGCATCATCAGAATGTTTTCCGCTGTCGACAGCTTCGGGTCAGGAGTATGGATATAAAGACTGTTGCCCTCGATATAATGCGAATACGCCTGATAGCCGTAAACTGCGAACATCGGCAGCTTCGCGATGAGCTGCGTGCACTGGCGCACAACGTTCGGTATCGAGGTGTCGTCGGGATTCGTATCGTAGCTGGCGCTCGTCAGCACGCAGCGAGCAAGCGCGTTCATCATGTCGGAGCTAGGCGCTTTCATCACGACGTCGCGCACAAAATTGGTCGGCAGCACGCGGTACGACCCGATCATCTCACCGAACTCCCGGAGCTCTACCTCGTCCGGAAGTCTTCCGAACATAAGCAGCCATGCGACTTCTTCGAACCCAAAGCGCTTTTCTTTTATAAACCCATCGACAAGGTCAAATATATCATATCCTCGATAGCGGAGTATTCCGTCACGCGGTATGAGTCTTCCGTCCATCTCTGCCGTTCCGATTATGGAAGAGACCTCCGTAAGCCCAGTCAGGACGCCCTTTCCATTGTTGTCGCGAAGGCCACGCTTGACACCGTACTCAAAATAGTCCTGCGGAGTGATGTTGCTGTCGGCGCGGCATATATCCGCGAGCTTCTGGACCTGGGGAGTATTTTCCGAATAAATTGGATTCTGTTTCATATCATTTCCTTTCAGCGTTACTGTCCTCTATTTACAACAACGGGGCAATGAGCCGAAGTGCTCTGCCGATCAATTTTTTCCAGATAGGGTATTTTTTGCAGTCCTCGCGCGTTATTTCCGCGCACTGCTCAAGCGTGCTTTGGTAATCCTTCTCGACATCCTCCACCGCGCCGCAGCCGCACATGTAGACTCCGCATTCAAAATGCAGGTAAAAGCTGCGATAATCGAAATTCACCGTTCCGACCGTGGCCTTGCAGTTGTCGCTCACGACGACCTTCGAGTGTATGAAGCCGGGCTTGTATTCGAATATGCGCACTCCGCGGTCAATGAGCTCGCCGTAGTATGAATGGCCGAGCATATTGACCATCTTCTTGTCGGGTATACGCGGCATTATTATCATAGTTTCAACGCCGCGCTGCGCTGCGTATGTAAGACACGATACCATGCTGGCGTCTGGTATCAGATACGGCGTCATGATGTGGACGTAATCCTTCGCGGTATTAAGCATGTCAAAATATACATTTTCTCCCACGGCCTCGCTGTCCAGCGGACTGTCCGCATACGGAATGATAAAGCCTTCGGAGACGCTCGCATCGTTAGATTGGGTATCGAGCCCGCATAGCCGCTTGGCAAGCGCGTCCACATCCATATCTCCGCGCCGCACCGCGGCGTTCCACATCTCGTAGAACATTCCGGTGAAGGCCTCTGCCGGCTCGCCCTCGACACGGACCCCCGCGTCCTTCCAATGGCCGAAGCGTATTTCCCGGTTTATATACTCGTCTGCGAGATTGATGCCGCCGGTAAAGGCCACTTTGCCGTCCATAACCGCTATCTTTCTGTGATCCCTGTTGTTCTGCACCGTCGACAGCGCCGGGCGTATGGGCGAGAACACCCTCGCCTTTATGCCTATCTTCCTCAGCTTTTTGTAGTACCCGAAATGCACGCCGCTCATCGACGTCGTCCCGTCGTAGAGCACGCGCACGTCGACGCCCTCGGCAACTTTTTCTTTGAGTATGTCTAGCACCTCGCCCCACATGATACCGCCGCAGATGAAAAAATATTCAAGGAATATGAATTTTTCCGCCTTTGCAAGCGATTCCTTGAGCGACGCGAAATATTCCTCGCCCGTCGAAAAATATCTGATGTCCGCGCCGCTGTACACGGGGTATCCGCTGGCGGAGTACAAATATTCGGCAAGGCGCGCATCGCGGGGGCTCGACTGCTCGAGCTTGAGCAGCACGGCGTCGTTCTGCACACGGTAGGGCTTCGTCTCCTCGGATATCTCTTTGATGCGTTTTCTCTCTCTCAAGGTGCCGAGGTTAAGCTGGACGAATATGTAAAACAGCGTTCCGAATATCGGGAACACAAGAACAGGTATCATCCAGACCAGCTTGTAACTCGGGTTTTCACGCCTGTTGAAAATGAACACCACCGTGACAAGACCGATAACCTCCTGCGCACTCGTGATGATCGTTAAATATCCGGACAGCCAGTTCC
Source organism: Oscillospiraceae bacterium (assembly GCA_034926415.1). Lineage (GTDB taxonomy): Bacteria > Bacillota > Clostridia > Oscillospirales > Oscillospiraceae > JAYFRC01. The sequence goes on along the minus strand of JAYFRC010000080.1, from coordinate 13,244 downwards.
ACGCGGCGAACAGCAGATATATCTGGAGGGCGAGAAGGAATATTATAACTATCGTTCTGCCGAACAGTATGCGCTTCAGCGGCGAACGCCGCGTGCTTTTCATTTTCCGTCCTCCTCTCAGCGTTGAATATATCTGGTCTATTATACATCATTTTACTCAGAAAAAAAATGAAAAAATGAAGAAAACTTACTCATAAAAGATTCTAATAAACATAAAAATGAAAACTCCCAAAAATAAATTCATCGCGGCGGTGAAAGTCGGCAAAAATAGACAGACAGTTATACCAAAGGGTTTGCTTAACCTGTTATGCATCCGGTACGGCGATACGCCTTTGCCGCCCGCGGACAAAAGCAGGACATAGACATGCAGCTTTCCCCTAAAAAGCAAAAAGGCGCGCCGCAAAACTCTTGTTTTGCAGCGCGCTCTTTTTATACTACGTTGTATCAGTCCGCAGACTTCAGCAGTTCTAGAACCGCGGCCTTCGGCCTTGCGCCGGAGGACTGGGTCATTATCTTGCCGTTCTTCATCACCACGAGAGTGGGAACGCCCATAACTCCGAATTTTGCGGCGAGCTCGGGAACTTCGTCAACGTCGACCTTGCATATCTTATACTGGTCATACTCATTGGCTATTTCCTCAACTATTGGCGAAAGCATCTTGCAGGGCCCGCACCATGTGGCGAAGAAGTCGAGCAGCACAGGCTTTTCGCTCCTTACAACCTCAGCGTCGTAGTTTTCACTGTTAATATGAACTATTGCCATATTGTTCACTCCTTTATTTTCTGTCGTTTTATTATTTCTGTTTTATAAGGTTTTATCTACTTTTATTTTCAAAATATACATCATAAATATGAAATATGGTATTGCATATGCAACAGAAATGTGATAAAAACAAAAGTATGATACTGTAAAAGGAGCGATTTTATGTACGACATAATAATTATCGGGGCCGGCCCGGCGGGAATGACCGCTGCGCTTTACGGTGCGCGTGCCGGAATGAATGTACTCTTGCTCGAGGCGTCGGTCTCCGGAGGCCAGATCGTGACCACTCCGGAAATAGAAAACTATCCCGCCATAGATTCCGTGGCTGGTTGGGATCTGGCGCAGAAAATGTCGGAGCAGATAGGAAATCTCGGCGTGAATATAATCACTGGCGATGTGTCCGCAATAACCGAAAACGGCGACGGGACAAAAACCGTCGTCACGTCCTCGGGGACTTTCGACGGAAAAACAGTCGTTATCGCCAACGGCGCAAAGCGCAAAAAAATAGGCTGCGCCGGAGAGGAAGAATTCCTCGGCAAAGGCGTGTCATACTGCGCCGTTTGCGACGGAGGCTTCTTCCGCGGGAAAACCGTGGCCGTTGTCGGCGGCGGCAACAGCGCCATCGAGGATGCGCTCTATCTCGCAGAAGTATGCAAAAAGGTTTATATTATCAACAGGCGAAGCGTTTTCCGCGCGCTCGACAGATATATGGACGCGGCAAAAGGAAAGAGCAACGTCGAGTTTCTTCCGCCGGCAGTCGTCTCCGAAATACGCGGGGACGCACGCGTAACCGGCGTGACGCTCTTGCCGACAGACGGCGGCGCGGAGTATCCCCTAGAGGTCGACGGAGTTTTCATCTCAATAGGCCTTGCGCCCGACAACTCTCCTTTCGCTTCGCTCATCGCCCTTGATGAGACAGGCTATATCAAAGCCGGCGAGACATGCGAAACCAGCGCTCCCGGTATATACGCTGCGGGCGACACGAGGACAAAGCCTCTGCGCCAGATAGTCACCGCCATAGCCGACGGAGCTGTGGCCGCATCCAGGGCTGCCGATCACGTCAGAGCCGGAAAATAGAATCTATAAACATAAAAGCGCGGAGCTTTTGCTCCGCGCTTTTTATTCAAGTATTCCGTATTTTACTCTCAGCCGCGTCAGCTTCTTCATCATGGGCCCTGCAAGTATCAGCAGGAAAGCGACCGTCGCCGCCGCGTGTACAACATTGAACGGAAAACCGGCCGCAAGCATTGTCAGTGCCATTGCAAGGTTCGGCTCGCTCTGGTACATCAGCACTTCGGATATGTCGTTGAGCGGGCCGTAGACAAGAAGTATCGAAAGCGCCCCATAAACGCACATCGGGAGCGTTTTTGCGCGGCGCGATGCGAAAAAGAGAGCTCCAGAAAGCAGTCCGACGAGTCCGAAGCCAAGCATCTGCCACGGCGTCCACGGTCCCTGCCCGAACATGAAGTTAGAGACGAATGCGGAAAGCAATCCGACGAGGAAACCCGCTTCGCCTCCAAGCCCCGCGCCCGCAAGTATCGCTATCGCAGCGACAGGCTTTACCTGCGGAACCATGAACAGCGCGGCGCGTCCTGCCACCGCGAGCGCGCACAGCGCGGCGATGACGGCCAGCTCACGCGCCTTCGGTCTTCTGCCCTCAAAGTGCGCGGCAAACGCGGCAAAAAGCTCCGCTATCGCAAGTATGCTTATATAAAGCCATTTTCTGCCGTTCCCCGCCCCCATGCCGAAAAACACTGTCAGCGGAACCGCGGTGATAAACAGGGCTTCGAGAGTTTTTGAAATTGCCGAATGTTTCTCGCTTTTGTGGTAATTTTTTCCATAGTCGCTTTTAGGCGGTTCCGGTGCCGAAGTGTTATCAGGCTTTCGCGTTTCACCGGTATCGTATTCCGGCTCCTCCGCTCCGCAGGCCGCGATTATGTCGGCGCAAGTCACCGCGCCGTCGATAATGCCTCCGGCCATCCTGCGCGCGGCGGTCGTGTAAAAGCTGTTGGTCGAGAAAAACTCGCGCGGCGCGGCTCTCGAAATTATCTCGCCGTTGAAAAGCATGGCGCACTCGTCCGCGTATTCGGCGCAGAACTCAACATCGTGGCTTACCATTATCACGGCTTTTCCATCCGCGCACAGCGATTTGAGCGTGCGCGCCAGATCCTCCTTAAGCGGCGCGTCCATGCCTTTTGTCGGCTCGTCGAGAAGCAGGGTATCGGCTCCCGAGATAAGTATCTTCGCAAGCCCCGCCCGCTGCTGCTCCCCGCCGGACAGATCGTAGGGGTGGCGGTCAAGCATCCCTCCTATGCGGCAAAGCTCCGCAGTCTCGGCAACCTTCTTTTCCGCGTAGGCCCCGTTCCCCGCCGCATCCATAAGGTCGCCGCGCACGGTGTCGGACGCGAACAGCGTCCTCACCTCCTGCGGAAGCAGCGCGGTACGGGTTTCGGCACTAAGGCTCCGCTTCCCTCTGTACGGCGCGCCGAGCCCTCCGAGAAGCCTGAGCAGCGTACTTTTTCCCGCTCCGTTTCCTCCGACAACCGCCAAAAGCCTGCCTCTCTCGGCGCTGATATTAACTCCGCGAAGTACCTCCTCGCCCTCTCTCCCGTAGCGAAACCACGCGTCGGAAAGCGAGACCGTCGTCTCCCCCGGCTGCTTTTCGGGAAGCTTCCCCAGCGTAACACTTCCATGCTTATTTACATATTTTCCCAGCCAGTCTCTTCCCTCGCGCACCGACATCGGACATTCGCCTTCTCCGTCTGCGGCGCAAAACGAACGCACAGGCGTCGGCATGGTGCGCAGCATCGGGCTTCCCGCGGCAGTCAGCACATGCCCCGCCTCGCGCGGACTTCCGTCGAACAGCACGCGCCCGGAATCCATGACGATAGTGCGGTCGGACGCGGGAAGAAAATCCTCGAGGCGCTGCTCCGCCGCTATTATTGTCGTACCGAGCTCGCGGTTGAGCTTTATAAGCATTGAAAGGAAATCCGAAGCGGCTATTGGATCGAGCATCGACGTCGGCTCGTCAAGGAGAAGCACTGCCGGCCGCGCGACAGAGGCGGAAGCAAGGCATAGAAGCTGCCTCTGCCCGCCCGAAAGCTCCGACACCTTCTTTTCAAACATCCTGCTTATGCCAAAAAATTCTGCTGTCTCGGCCACGCGCCGGCGTATTTCATCGGAAGCGAAGCCGAGGCTTTCAAGGCCGAAGGCCAGCTCGTGCCAGACCTTGTCCGTCACAATCTGCTCCTCAGCACTTTGAAATACGAAGCCTATGCCGGCACAGTCCTCTCTCTGCGTAAGCGATTGGGCCTGCTTTCCCATGAATCTCACCGCTCCTGTAAGTTCTCCCCGGGGCGCGACGCTCCGCTTCAGAATGCGCAGCAGCGTCGTTTTCCCGCATCCGGAGGCTCCGCAGAGCGTGACGAACTCCCCGCTCTTTATTCGAAGCGATACGTCGGAAATCGCGGGTTTTCGACTTCCCGGATATGAAAATGTCAGATTTTCGATTTCAAACGCGTCCACTTCTTATCCTCCCAAAACTCCATTGCAAGCGGCATCGCACAAAGCGCCGCATACGCGCATACCGGCAGCGGCGAAAGCTCCCCTCCAATAAATGGAAAATAATGCCAGTAAAGCATACCCAAAGCCGCCGCGGCGACTACCGACGCGAAAAGGGCGGAAAATACCGCAATAAATGTTCCGTCCCTCTTGTCGAATCGCATCGGAGAAAACGAAGTCCTTCCGCCCATTCCCCAACCGCGGCTTCTCATGCTGTCGGCTGTCTGTACGGAGCCCTCTAGCGCCCATGTCGCGGTTATCGAAAACACTCGCGCAGTACGCCGCAGCCGCCCGGCGGCTCCGTTTTGCTCATCTCCGGCTCCCGAGCATTTTTGTGCGTCCGACACAGCACTGAACTGCTGTGCAAAGCGCGGTATGAAGCTGAGCGTCATCGCCACTAGCACGCCGAGCGTGGGGAGCGTCTTTCCAAACAGGCATACGAGCTTGTCCGACGTCATCACCGTCGTAAGGCTGGCGCACCACAGCACGGCCGAGGCCAGCATCACAGCGGCCGCCGCGCCGTAGGCGAGAGATTCCCCGGTCAGCGCGTTCCCGCTGGGGAAATACGCCAGCGGCGTCATCCCCGCGTGATTAAACAGGCAGTTTATCAACGCCGCGGCTAAAAGAAACGGCGTAAGATAGGTGAGCGTTTTCCCGAGAGCGCGCCCGCCGCGAATCTTTGCCAGCGTCGCCGCCGACAATACTGCCGACGCCGCGAGGCACGGCGGATTCATCAGCATTACGGAAAGCGTTATCACCGCCGCAAACCATATGAAATTCACAAACGGGTGGCAGCTTGCAAACGCGCTTTTCAATCTGCGCGCCTCCTTTCATCACGTGTCTTCGCCAAGGTTTAGAGTATATTCGAACACTATGTCGTCTCCGTCCGAGAGCGCATACGACGAGCAGCCAACGCTTGGCATATCACCGTTCACGGCGTAACACCATCCGCTGGCGCTGCCTGCGTCGAACTCGTAGAGATTTCCTATACCTTCTATGTACGCGGTATTGTAGACTGGCGACGTCGAGTATTCCATCTGTATTCCGTTGTCCTTCACCGCTCGTTTAAGCACGTCGAACACGCTGTCGCCGTCATCGAACCCAAACTCTGTCTTGGCCAGAAGCAATCCGTCGTCAGGGACAAGAGCGCGCTCCGCCTCCGGCAGCTTGTCCGTGTTACCGACGAGATTGGCGCAGCTTATCGTTATCGTACAGGTCTCCCCTTCGGGTTCGGCTGTCGTTTCTTTGTCGGGCGTCGTTTCTTTATTAGTTATTGTTTCTTCCTCGGTTGCCGCCTGCGCTTTGCTCTGTTTTTCTTCAGGCGCGGTCACGCTTTTCTGCTCATCCTGCTTTTCCGCTTCCGCTGTCTGCGCCGCGGAAGATTTTGAGGTCTCCGTCGGCGTTTCGGTCATTTCAGATTGGGAGGCCTGCAGCGCGCTCTGCGAGGCCTCCTGCGCCTTTTCGTTTCCGCAGCCGCCAAGTGAAAACAGAAGCAGACATATTATCGCAAGTGAAGCTATCGGCTTTGCATATCTCATCAGACTTGCTTCCCTTCGGGACGTATTCCCATAATTTTACAGTTTGTAATATGTACAAAACCGCGTTATCATCGCAGCGGCTTCAGCCCGCGTTGCCTCTTCGCCCGGCGCGAGCAGGCTCCCTCTCCCGCTTATGACGCCCGCGCTCACAGCCCAGTCCATGGCCTCTTCCGCGTAAGCGGAAACGTCGTCACAATCGGAGTATTCGCGTATCGCTGTTTCGTCCTGCGCAGTATCGAGCTCTGCGTACTGCGCATAGCGATAAAGCATCACCGCAATCTGCTCGCGGGACGCGGGTGCTTCCGGTGCAAATTCTCCGTTTCCGACTCCTCCGGTTATCCCCATCAGCGAAGCCCATATCATAGCTTCCGAATACCATTTCCCGCTTTCAACGTCGCTGAACGGCATGTCAGGCTGGCGGATGAAATATATCGTCGGTTTTCCGGCGAGCCTGTACACGGCAGTCACGAGCATCGCGCGACCCATTGCCGTATCGGGCGCGAAGCTGTCGGCCGAAACGCCGCTCATTATACCCTTTTCGGTGCAGCTGAGCACGGATGCGCGGAACCATGCGCCGCTTCCGACGTCCTTGTAGCCAGAAAGCGAAGAAGCGTCGGTCATGCTGAACAGCGAGGGTTTTCCCGCGCTGACGCGATAAGCGGCATCAAGCGCGCAGAGCGCCTGCTCCGACGACATGGCGTTGACAGCCTCGGCGCTCGCCGTATGCATAAAGCCTCCGTCCGACGCCGCAAACTTTTCAAGCGCATCTAGCAGCGTAATTTTGTTTTTGACAAAGCGTGTGTCGTCGGTCGATATTCCGAGCGACGAGATAGCTATAATAACCTGAGAGACTGATTCCGAATACCCGCCCGGGAAGCAGCCGTCGTCCTCCTGCATGCTTGAAAGTTTTTCAAGTCCCCTGTTTATTGCGGCTGAGACTTTTGCATCGTCCTTATAATTTGAGAGCGCTGTCAGCGCCATCGCAGTCATATCCGCGTCGGCAGAGCCCGTACCAGAGACGGAGAATCCGCCCCCGCTAAGCTCCGAAGCAAGTATCGCCGAAACGTACATATCGCGTGTTGCCTGCGCCGCGGCGGACGGGCAGTCAGGAACGTCGTAGCTGCCGCAGTCGAGCGCGATCAGCGCCCAGGCTGCGCCGTTGACGCCCTGCTTCATGACGGCGTCATAATCTCCGAGAGGCGCGAGCAAATCGTAACCCGCGACATTTGTCGGGTCCTTGCCAATCGAAGTCAGCGCGAGTACGGCGCGGGCATACTCGGTATATTTGCGATCGGACAGAACGCCGCGGCTCTCCTTGGCCGTCTGCTCAAGCGCCGCATAATATGCAGCGTACCAGCTGTCGCTCACGTCATATCCCGAGCGGGCAAGGCCGATGACAGCCCACTCTCCTCCGACCGAGCCGAAGACGGGTTTTTTCGTCGACGAGTAAACATATTCCGCGGCTGCGTCAGCGCTTAGTTTTTCAGCCGAGCCGTTCTTTGACGCGTCGTTCCACTTCTTAGAGCCGGCTTCCTTCGTATAATCGTCGGTGTAATATAGCGTTATGCTCTCGCCGCCCGAAAGCGTATAATCGCTCATCCCCACGTCGGGAGAAACGTCATTTACGAGATAGAGCCAGCCGGAGTTCGCTCCGTTGCTCTTTTCCTCAAGCACTGTTCCCGACGGCGTCGTGACGGCGGAGATATAATTACTCTGCGAGTTCACGGTATATCCGCTGCTTAAAAGAACGCGCTTTACCGCGTCCATCGCGGTTCCTCCGTTTGAAAGCGTCACGCTTTCGGAGTTTATCCAATTACGTCCTGCACCATTGTCCTGCGCAAAAATATGCGTCGCGGTATGCTCGGCTCCCGTCGTGTCTCCGTAGACGCTGACGCTTACCGTAACGCTCGCAGACGAGTAGGAACTTCCGTCTGGAACGTAGGTCGTTGAAATCGACGGAGCCGGGACGGGGCTGCCGGCATTTGCGGTAGTCGCGTCGGTGTAGATGTTGTACGCGCTTCCAGAGTTTTTGAAATTGGCATAGGCTGTGAGTGCGCGGAAACCCTGCTCTGTCGCCATGGCGTTGTAAGTCACGTTACCCTTGTGTCCGAATCCGCTGTTGTTCGCTAGAGCAAAGCTCATCAAGCCCTCGACGGCGCTCTTGTAATTCTTTATGAATCTCGAATCAGTATGTGCGTCTATGCCGAGCGACGACAATGCTACTACTACTATTGCCGTGCTCTCGCAGTTGCTCGTGCCGTAGCCGCTCCATGTCCCGTCGCTGTTCTGCTGTGACGAAAGCCATGTCACGGTGCTGTCGACAGCCGTTTTAACTGACGCGTCGCTGTAATATTTGGCCAGCGCGGGGATCATCGCGGCGGCGGTATCGACGTCGAGAGAAGACGGCGTACCGTTGAGATAGGCCAACATAGTACTTATCAGTGATTGATTGTCCGTGTCAGTATATGCCGTAGTTCCGGCCGCATAGCGGGCTAGCAGGGCATACGGCGCCGACCAGATGTCAGTGTTTGTTACAGCAGGAGGCATCGCGCTCCTTCCCTGCGCAATTTCCGCAAGGATATACTTCGCGAGGCTCGAATTGGAACCCGTACTTTTGAGCGTTGTATAACGAGCCGACTCTCCGAGCGTTTCTCCGTATTTGACCATATCTATCATTGCCCACGGCATATCGCTGTCGTCTAAGGCGCTTGTTGAGGCGTCGGTGTCGGAATAATTATTCGCTATGCCCTGCATGAGCGAGCCGTAGGCGATGACGCTCCGGCTTGTCGTGACGCCCTCGGCCGTAACGGTCAGGCCGAAAACCTTCGTGTCTGTTGCCGCCCCGCGCATCAGAGTCGCCGTCAGCGCAGTTTCCACATCAGCGGATCTCGGACGGTCGACATAAGCGCTCCACGGACCGTAATAATCGGATACGGACAGCGCGCCCGTCGTGTCGTCGCAGCTCCACGAAACGCTCACGCTCTGTCCGCCAACATCTATCGTACTCGGAATATTAGGAGCCGTCGTCACGTTATCCTGCGAGGCGTTACTGCCCTTGATGCTGTTCCAGGTGAGCTTTGCTTTCGCCGCAACGACATAATCAGCATCGGAAAGCGTATCCTTTACAGTCACAACGCAAACTGGCGGCACTATCGTAGTGGCACTCGTCGCCGAGACGTAATATGTTCCGGCGGATGCAAACGAAATCGTTGCATGACCGTTTGAGTCGGTAGTCGTACCGCTGATGTTTGTCTTAACACCTGTCGAAGGGTCTATCGTAACTATCTGCGCGCCTGAAAGCGGCGATGACGACGACCATGAAGCAGCTGTAAGAGTCAGGGTAATACCTGAATCCCTCGCAGTTGTAATAAAGGATGTGTCGAAATAAGAGTAGTTGTCGCTCCAAGAAGTTTGGTCTGAGTAAACATACGCTGTCACGCTGTCTCCGTCGTTTATCGGATCGGTAAGGCCCGAAGCCGACGTATCGTTTACATAGTATCCGAAGCATCCGCTTGTATCGCCCCAAAGATTCGTTATGCCGAGGCCGTATGTACCGTCGGTGCTCGCATATCCATGGCTGCCGTCAGCATACATCGTATGCGCGGCCGCAAGCGCGTCGTCAATATCTATTGTTCCGCTGCCGTTGAGGTCGGTCACCGTCACTGGCGCGCGGGCCATCAGCGCGCCTCCGTTACCGACAGGGATGTTTCCCGCTACGCTTATTGTGACGTACGCCGTCACAGACGCAGGAGACGCGCCCCAGGCCGCCGTCGGCAGCATTGGCAATGCGAGGACCAGCGCCATAAGCAGCGATGCAAGCCCTTTCAGCTTTTTCGTTTTCATTTTTCCTTTTCTCCCTTTTTCCACGGAAAATGCAAAAGCCGCGGCGATCCTAAAAAGATCGCCGCGGCCGTTTTTCCGCGCTCATGATACAGACCCCCGACCCGTAACTCGCGGGCAAAGGCGTAAGTATTCTCACGCAGTTCTTCTGACTCGCGCGTTTTTATGTCCTCGCTCTGCCTTCCCATGGAAAACCCACAGTGACCGGCTTTCGCCGACGGGCTGAGACACGCGCATACAGCGGCGGTACCGCTCGGGATTCACACCCGATTTTCATATTCTCCGACCCGTACATTAGAAGCGCTTATTTTGCGCCTCTTTAAGCCGCGGGCGGCACGTGAAAATTATTCTGTTCAATGGAATTATACCACTTTATAGACCGCTCGTCCACTTTTTTACAGCGAAAAATCTCCACCATTTTCAACAATATTCGCTTTTAATTGACCAAAACTCCGGTTTATGATATCATTTAACATTATTTTATGTTTGAAAAGAGGTAAATGCATGAAAAGCATACGCGCGCTGTCAGCGCTGACGCTTATCGCCGCGCTGTGTATTTCGCTGGCCGCTCCCGCTTTCGGAGATGCCAGGACCTCATTTGCCGCGACCGGAGGCAGCGTTTACTATTCCTCCGATGCCTCGTCGATAACGATAGAGTCGGCAGACAGCTGCGTCACCGCCGTCGATATCCCGTCGAAAATAGGCTCGCTTCCGGTCAAAGCCATCGCGTACGCCGCGTTCAGGGGCTGCTCAGGTCTTTCGTCCGTAAGCATCCCGGCAATTGTTACGACCATCGGAGGTTACGCTTTCGACGGCACTCCGTGGCTCAAAAATCAGGCCGGCGATTTTGTCACCGTCAACGGAATACTTATACTATGCCGCAGTTCCGCGTCTGAAATCCGCATACCGACCGGCACGACCGCCATCGGCTCAAACGTTTTCGATTCCTGCACCCGGAGCTTCAACGTCACAATACCGTCAACGGTATCGACTATCGGCTGCGACGCGTTCTATAATTGCAGCTTCCTGACAGGCCTCACTCTAGCTGACGGACTGCGGATAATAGGCGACGGCGCGTTCTCCGGCTGCACGCGGCTTTCAGACGCCGTGCTCCCGACTACTGTCGCCGAGATAGGCGCGCTGGCGTTTTACGGCTGCACCTCGCTCAGATCAATAACACTGTCGTCAAGTCTGTCCGCAATAGAATATCAGGTATTTTCAGGCTGCACCTCGCTAGCGTCGATAGATATTCCCTACGGCTGCGCCTCTATAGGCTGCGAAGCCTTTAAGGGCTGCACGACACTCGCGACGGTCTCAATTCCGTCGTCAGTCACCGCGATACAGAGCGAGGCGTTCCTCGGCTGCACTTCGCTCAGGAGCGCCGCCGTACCAGGCAGCGTCAAAACAATTGGCAAGCACGCGCTCGGCTACCGCAGCGCGTTAAGCGCCATATACGCTTTCAAAATTATGGGAGTTTCCGGCAGCGCCGCCGAGACCTACGCCTCGGATAATTCCTTCACGTTTTCTCAGACGGCGTTCCCCTCCGCCTCGGTAGTCACGACAAAATTCAACGACGTGCCCTCGACGGCATGGTATGCATCGTACGTCGCGAGCGCCGTTTCCGACGCTCTGATAAACGGCAAGACCGCGACGACATACGTCCCCGCCGGAAGCATGACATACGCCGAGGCCGTCAAGCTCGCCGCGTGCCTGCATCAGAGAAACACCGAGGGGACCGTGACGCTGAAAAACGGGAACCCGTGGTATAAGCCCTACGTCGACTACTGCGTGCAAAACGGGATAATCGCGAGCAGCTATGCGCCCGTCTGGAAAAACGCGATAACGCGCGCCGACTTTGCCGTCCTGCTTGCCGCAGCTCTTCCGGAAAGCGAATTTGAGTCTATAAACGACGTCGCCGACGGAGCGATACCCGATGTCGCCGCAGACGCATCCTATGCTGAGGCTGTGTACACCCTCTACCGCGCGGGAATACTCAAGGGCTCAGGCCAGTTCTGCGCTTTCACCCCGGACAGCACGATAACTCGCGGCGAGGTCGCCGCCGTCCTTGCAAGAACGACCGACAAAACGCTGCGGGTAAAAGTGATACTTTGAATACGAATGAAAATGCGCCTCGTCTGCGGCAAAGCGCGGGCGGGGTGTTCTTTTGCAAAACACAAGGGAAGATGCGCGCATAAATGTTTCAGAAAGCAATACACAGAAAACGACCGGGCGGCTTTCGCCGTCCGGTCGTTCTTACTTTTATTTGCTTATTGCTCCCTTATCCCAACTGTCGACTGTCAGTTGGGAATTGAGCATCTGGGAATCGTCGGTATCTGTCTGAAGCTCCAGGCTCTCGGGCGGAAGATGATATTTCTCAGAAAATATGCGGTAGTTTTCGGAGAAAGCCGTCTCCGTCCCGGACTTGACGGTAGTCAAATAATTATGTGTCTTAAGCTGCTTTACGCGGCTTTGAATTACGTACACGCCAATGTTCGAGCAGTGATCCGACACGCGTTCGAAGTTGGTAAGCATATCAGAAAACAGTATGCCCATCTGAGCGGTGCAGATGCCCGACTGTATGCGGCGGACATGACGTATCTTCATCTCGTCAGTCAGGTCGTCCACGACCTCTTCAAGCGGCTCTACAAGTCCGGCGGACTCAACATCGTCCTTTCTGAAAGAATCCGTGGCGAGTGTCAGGACTTCTGTCAGCGCGGAAATCATGACGTTGAGCTCATCACGAGCCTGAGGCGAAAGATGCGCCGGCTGATTGTTCAGATTCTCGGCGGTCTTCTGTATGTTCATGGCGTGGTCGCCTATTCGCTCAAAATCGCTTATGCAGTGCAGCAGCTCTGAAACCGAGGCGCCGTCAGTTTCCGACATCTTGTGGTATGACAGCTTTGTCAGATAGTTCGTAAGCTCGTCTTCCATGCTGTCTATCTTTTCCTCTGTATTTGTTATCTCCTTCGCTTTGTCTGCGTCATAGCAGCGTATGAGCATCATTGAATTAAGAAAGGAATCGCGGGCGAGGTCGGCCATCTTCGCCGTGGCCTCGTGGCAGCGATGGAGAGCAAAGGACGGTGACTGGAACAGACGCTCATCCAGAAGTACCTGCCCGGCCTCCGCATCCGTAGGCTTCTTGTCGCGCACAACAAGGCGTGCAATCTGCTCGAGCTGTTTTGAAAACGGAAGCAGTATTACCGTAGTTGCCACATTGAAAGCCGTATGGAACATTGCTATCCCCACTGGGTTTATGGCATCTTCTATGAATTTGAACCCCACGAGATAGTGAAGCAGATAAAACACCGAGAGAAATATCGCCGTTCCGATAAGGTTAAATGAAATATGCACGGCGGCAACGCGCTTTGCATTTTGGCTGACGCCAATGGAGGAAATTACGGAAGTGACGCAGGTTCCGATATTCTGACCCATGATTATTGGTATCGCCATTCCGAAGGTTATGCTGCCCGTCATTGACAGAGCCTGCAGTATACCGACGGATGCGGAGGAGCTTTGGATGACTCCGGTAAACACGGCACCGAA
>JAYFRC010000002.1:0-10133 GCA_034926415.1 Oscillospiraceae bacterium | reverse complement strand
GAGGCACGGCCAGCAGTCCAAATCGTCGTGACCGCGTGCGGTGCGGCTGGCGTACTCGTTAACGGGAATGTGACCGTGACCTTCAGCAGAGCGATGGCGGCGGGACACGGGATCGTTTCCCTGAACGGAGATACTTTTACGGGCGGCAGCTGGACGAATGACACGACCTATTCGATTCCCTAATCTGGACTCGATTGCAGTACATCGTATACCATCGGGATCTCGGGGTTTCAGGATACACGCGGCAGCGCGATTCTCGATAACACAGACTGCAGCTTTACAACTGAGGCACGGCCAGCAGTCCAAAGCGTCGTGCCCGCGGGCGGTGCGGCGGGCGTACTCGTTAACGGGAATGTGACCGTGACCTTCAGCAGAGCGATGGCGGCGGGACACGGGATCGTTTCCCTGAACGGAGAAACTTTAACGGGCGGCAGCTGGACGAATGACACGACCTATTCGATTCCCTACTCTGGACTCGATTGCAGTACATCGTATACCATCGGGATCTCGGGGTTTCAGGATACACGCGGCAGCGCGATTCTCGATAGCACGGACTGCAGCTTTACAACTGAGGCAAGGCCTACCGTTCTGAGCGTCGCGCCCGTATATAATTCCGCAGGCGTAGCCGTCAGCGGCGGCCTGACCGTGACCTTCAGCAGAGCGATGGCGGCGGGGCGTGGGACCGTTTCCCTGAACGGGAAAGCTCTAACGGGCATAGGTAGCTGGACGAACGACACGACCTATTCGATTCCCTACCCGGTGCTTGATTACAGCACGCTGTATACCATCGGACTCTTGGGGTTTCAGGACACGCGCGGCAGCGCGATTCTCGACAACACAGACTACAGCTTTACAACGGAAGTCAAACCGCTGCCTCCCACAGTCTCCAAGAACAGAATGGCTGTATACTGCGGCGTCACGGCGAAATTTACGGTCGCTTTCGGGCAGGGCACCGCGGCGGCAACTTCCGCAACGACCGCGGTTAAGGATAGTAAGACCGCAGAGGTAACGCCAATCAGGTTATCTTCACAGGGAACCGTTGCCGTTACCGGATACATTGCCGGAGAAACCAGCCTTACTGTGACTTTTGATGATAACAACAAGACCAGCATCACGATACCCATAACAGTGCTTGAGCTTCCGGATCCCACCACAGACACCAACCATTCAGGCAATACAGAAACCGCGACAGCGACGGTTACGGGGACGACAAATGCAGACGGAACGACTTCCGCCGCGGTGCCGTCCAGCGTTATGCAGAGCCTGCTGAACGAGGCGCGGGCAGCGGAAGAAAACGGAAGGACGGCGATTGTAAATATCCATGTGACGGCTCCTTCATCCGCAAAATCCACTGAGCTGGCCATTCCGGGAGGCACGTTGGCCGAGATATCGAATAGTACAGACGCCGCTGTCAGAATTGATTCCGGCCCCGCGACATTGACCTTTGACGCGGAAGCGACGGCGAGTATCAGCGGTGCAGCCGGCTCCAACGACATAAAGATCAATGTGAAGAAAGTGGATGTCTCATCTCTGCCTGCGGAGGAACAGCAGCAGGTCGGCAGCCATCCTGTGTACAATTTTTCCGTGGAGGCGGGCGGAAGCGTGATTTCCAGTTTTGGCGGCGGTACGGCGATGGTAAGCGTACCATATCAGCTTGCCGAAGGCGAGGATGCCAGCAAAATCGTTGTTTACTACATTTCGGACAGCGGAAAGCTTATAACGGTCCCGAACTGCGTTTACGACGCGGCGACAGGCGCGGTAACCTTTACGACGACGCATTTTTCAACTTACACGGTCGGCTATAGCAACATAAGCTTTACCGATGTTTCCGGCTGGTATGAGGATTACGTTTACTTCCTCGCGGCAAGAGAGATTATCAACGGAACAGGAAACGGCAAATTCAGCCCGGACGAAAATATAACGAGAGCGCAGTTCTTGACCATTCTCGCAAACCTTTCCGGCGACGATCTGAGTGGTTATACGACCTCGTCATTCGCGGATGTCAGGCCGTCGGACTGGTATTTCAAAGCGGTACAGTGGGCGTATGAAAAAGGAATTGCCTCAGGCGCGGACGGCAAATTCAACCCGAATGACATCATAACCCGTCAGGATATCGCGGTGATGATAGCGCGCTATGCGGAAAAAGAGGCGAATTACACCTTGCCGGAAACGAACGGCACGGTTGCTTTCAAAGACAATGCGAAAATCGCCTCTTATGCGTCGGATGCGGTGACCGCAATGCAGCGGGCGGGTCTCATCTCCGGCAACAGCGACGGCAGCTTTGCTCCGACGGCAAGCGCTACCCGCGCGCAGGCAGCGAAGGTGATCGCTCTGCTCCTGCAGGGCATGATAGGAGACTAAACAGCAAAGCAACAGAGAAGGCGTCCTTTCACGAATGAAAGGACGTCTTCTCTGTTGCTGCCACGTACCGGGTACCCCCTCTGTTCAATTACAGTCCCTGTGCGAGACACCATTAGTAAGTCGTCGGGTCTGACACCAGCGGGCGGATGTGCCGGCGCGCAGCCGGTAAAGCGTTCCGTCAGTCCGCAATATCGAACTTGTAAACCGTACGGCTCTTCCAGGACTCGGAAGCGCGCAGGATAGGCGGACTCATCTCCGGGTGATTTATCGCGTCCGGGAAAAACTGCGTCTCAAGGCATATCCCGCTTCGCGGGGCATAGCGCGCGCCGCCTTTGCCGCGCCGCTCGGTAAGCGAATTTCCCGTATAGACCTGTAGGCCGGGCATATCGGTCAAAACCTCCATGCGGATCCCGCTCTCCTCGCTGCGTAGCATGGCTGCGCGGCGAAAGCCGGAGGCGTTGAGCGCGAAGTTGTGGTCTATGCCCCCGCCGTGTCTTATCTGACAGTCGTTTGCAGAAAGCGCCGCGCTGACAGACTTTTCCGTGCGGAAATCAAAAGGGGTATTTTCCACCGGAAGAACGCGGCCGTCCGCGAGACCCGCGGGGTCGATTGGACAATAGCCGTCCGCGTCGACGGTCAGCCGGTGGCTCAGAATGTCGCCGTGCCCCGCGAGGTTGAAATAACAGTGGCTCGACATGCAGCACAGCGTATCGGCATCAGAAAGCGCGCTGTAGGAAATTTCCAGAGAATCGTTTTTGAGCGCGTAGGTCACGGCACAGGCAAGATTGCCGGGATAGCCCTCCTCGCCGTCCGGCGAGAGATACAGCAGAGACAGCGCCCCGTCGCGCGGAACCGCTCGCCACATGCGGGCATAAAAACCCGTTTTGCCGCCGTGGAGATGATTCGCGCCGTCGTTAAGACCAAGTTGATAATTTATTCCATTAAGCGCAAAGCGGCCTTTTCCAATGCGGTTTGCGACGCGGCCGACGACCGCGCCCATGAAGCCGTCGTTTTCCTCGTACTCGTCTATTGTGTCGTAGCCGAGGACGACATCGACGCTCCCGTGCTTTGAAGGAACGGCGAGAGAGCGCAGCGCCGCGCCGTAATCAAGAACGGAGGCGCTCATGCCGCTCCCGGGGTCAAGCCTGTAGAGCGTGACAGGGACGCCGCCTTTTGTTTTTCCGAAAGGGTTCGCCGTTATGTTCATTCCACAACGCTCCTCTCGGGAACTTTCGTTTTCAGCACGGCGAGGCCGAACGCCGCCGCCAGAACGCCGGAGACCGGAACGGTCAGCATTCCGGCAATAGGCGACGCAGCGACCGTGAGCCACGCCATAAGCAGCGGCGTAACTATGCGCGAGGCGCACATCGACAGCATGACCGCCGAGGTCGTGAGCGTGGACTGGCCCTCGTATCCGGCGGCACATTCGCTGAGCAGCACGGGTATCAGATGGCCGCTCGTCATTCCGCCGACCGCTATCGCGGCGCAGAGCGCGGCGGGGCTGTTCGCCGCGATGCCGATAAACATAGCCAGCGCGAACAGCGCGGAACCGATCGTAAACAGCTTCATCGGCTTGACCGGCAGGCGCGGAGCGAGAAAACGGTTTATCGTGAGGAATACCCAGTAAAGAGAGATGGCGGCGCCGCCAAGCGCGTCCGTCCCGAAGCGTATCTGAAGATAACGCATTATCCATACGACGATGCCGGTCTGCGTTGTGAATGCCATCACTGAGCAGATTATCAAAAGCCAGTTGCGGCCACGCTTCACATACCCCGCGATGTCCGCGCCCGTGAGCCGCGCCTCCGCCGGAGCGGCGGACGATGGCGCGCCGCGCGCCGCGCGGAAAAGGAAGAACACGATAGCAAACGCGGCGAGCAGGAAAACGCCGAATGTGAAATACACGCCGCGCCATGTCAGGTACGCCAGCAGCGCCGTTATTATCACGGGCGCGGCAAGCCCGCCGATCCCGAAGAAGCCGTGCAGCACGCCGAGATACTTCGGCGCGTCGTTCGGATGCGCGTCTATCATTGCGGCACTGAGGGTCACGTCTATCCAGCCGACGCCGACGCCGAGTATCATTCCTACACCGATAAGCATCGAAAATGACGCCGCCGCGCCGGTCAGCAGCGCGCCGAGCGTGAGCAGAAGCCCGGAAAGAACGATGATAGTCGCCTTTTTGAGTCTGCCCTGGAGAAACGGCGTGCTTATGACGGCGGCCAGCGTGCCGACGCTTATCATGCTGCTCATGTAGCCCTGCTGCGTGCCGACGACGGCGAACGCGTCTATAACATCATTGAGCAGCACGTTCATAAGCGAGTTTGCGCACGCGTAGGCCAGCATCGCGACGAGCAGCGCCAGCGTTGCGCGGCGGACAGAACTTTCGCGCATGGAATATCACCTCTTAAGACAGATGGTAAATATTGTAAAAGCTCTCTTGAAGTGCGGGATAAAGCGTTTCGTAGACGCGGTAGACTTTTTCATACTGCGCCGTGCGCGCGCTGTCCGGCTCGCACAGCGAGTCGCGGCGGACTATCTTTTCGCAGGCCTCGGCCGCCGAGGAAAATACGCCCGTGCCGACGCCGGCGAGTATCGCAACGCCGAGCGCGGGACCTTCGAGCGCGGTCTTTGACGTCGCGACGCCAATGCCGTACACGTCCGCAAGCATCTGACGCCAAAGAGGGCTCTTTGCTCCCCCGCCGCAGGCCATCATATCGCTCGTTACCACGCCCATGGAGCGCAGGATGTCGAGACACTGGCGCTGCGAGTACGCCACGCCCTCGAGTACGGCCCGTATCATGTCGCCGCGCGTGTGCATGGCAGAAAGGCCGATGAACGCGCCGCGCGCCTTCTCGTCAAGCAACGGCGAGCGTTCGCCCATCAGGTACGGCAAAAACAAGAGCCGGTTCGCGCCGACGCCGGATTTTTCGGCTTCGGCGTCCATGATTATATACGGGTCTATCCCCTGATTTTCCGCGTCGTACATTTCTCCGGCGCAGAGGTTGTCGCGAAACCATTTGAGCGAAAGTCCCGCTGCGAGCGTGCAGCTCATGACTGTCCACGCGCCGGGGACGGCGGCGCAGAAGGTGTGCACGCGACCCTTCGGGTCTATTGTTACGCTGTCCGAGTGCGCGAAAATGACGCCGGAGGTGCCGATGGTAGTGAACGCTTTTCCGGCCGATACTACCCCGGTTCCGACGGCGGCCGCGGCGTTGTCGCCCGCTCCGCCAACGACGGGCGTGCCGTTCGAAAGTCCGGTAGCTTCGGCGGCTTCAGATGTGACGAAACCCGTCACGTCGGACGATTCAAACATTTTTCCGAGCATTTCCTCGGAAATGGAAAGTTTTTCAAGCACCTCGCCCGACCATTTCCGCCGCGGCACGTCGAGCAGGTTCATGCCCGACGCGTCCGAGACCTCGGTCGCGAAAACGCCGGTCAGCATGTAGCGTATATAGTCCTTGGGAAGCAGAATGTGCCGCGCGCGCGCCCATATCTCCGGCTCGTGTTTGCGCACCCAAAGTATTTTTCCCGCCGTAAAACCCGGAAGCGCGGGGTTTGCGGTTATCTCTATGAGCCGCTGCTTTCCGATGATCTCGCTTATCTCGCGGCATTCCTCGCCCGTGCGCCCGTCGCACCAGATTATGGAGGGGCGCAGCACCGCGCCGTTTTTGTCAAGCAGGACGAGGCCGTGCATTTGCCCGGATATTCCGACGCCGCGTATGCTTTTTGTGTCGACGCCGCTGCCGCCCACAACAGCGCGCAGGGTTTCGCACACGGCCCTCCACCAGTCGCGCGGTTCCTGCTCGGCCCAGCCGTTATGCGGCTGCGACATGGGATATTCAACGGTCTTCGACGCGACGGCGCGGCCGTCCGTATTGAACAGGACGGTTTTTGTGCCCGAGGTGCCGAGGTCTATACCTATAAGATAATCCATAAATCAAACCTCCGGTTTTGAAAACCGGCGCCGCAACGGAAGCTGCGGCGCCGGTTCGGATTTGTGGTGATTTCAGTTGAAAAGAACGTTGTTGACGATGGTCTCAAGGTACTCCTGACGACCGCTTTCGACACTGATGTCGGTTAGCTTTTCGGCATAGTCGGCGAGATCCTCAAAATTCGTCTTTCCGTCGACTATCTTCTTGCCGATGCCGCTTGCATAGCTTGCGTAGCGGTCAAGCACGAACGCGTCGATGCGGCCGTCGGCCTTTATCTGAAGCGCCTTGCGAAGGCCGAGGGCAAAGGCGTCCATACCCGCGATGTAGGCAAGCAGGATGTCTTCGAGCGTGTTAGAGGCGCGGCGCGTCTTGGCGTCAAAATTGAGTCCGCCGTTGGTGAAGCCGCCGGCGTTAAGCACTTCGAGCATGCAGTAGACGGTGTTGTAGATGTCGGTTGGGAACTGGTCGGTGTCCCAGCCGAGGAAGAGGTCGCCCTGATTCGCGTCGATGGAGCCGAATACGCCGTTGACTGCCGCGACGCGCAGCTCGTGCTGGAATGTGTGCCCCGCGAGGGTCGCGTGGTTGGCCTCGATATTAAGACGAAAATCGTCCATCAGTCCGTATTTCCTCAGGAAATTGGCGCAGGTCGCCGCGTCGAAATCATACTGGTGTTTCGTCGGCTCCTTGGGCTTGGGCTCAATGTAAAAATCGCCCCGAAAGCCCATCTTGCGGCCGTAGTCGCGGGCCATGTTCATGAATCTGCCGAGGTTGTCGAGCTCGAAGCCCATGTCGGTGTTGAGGAGGGTATCGTAGCCCTCGCGCCCGCCCCAGAAAACGTAGCCTGTCGCGCCGAGCTTTATCGCGGCGTCGATACAGGCGCGCACCTTTGCGGCGGCGACGGCGAACACGTCGGCATTGCACGACGTCGCAGCTCCGGCCATGAATTTCTTATCCCCGAAATTGTTGGCCGTGGCCCATAGACATTTCTTGCCGTGCTTTTGCTGGAGCGCATAGATGTAATCCACCATCTCACGGAAATTCTTTATGCTCTCCGCCACGGTCGCGCCCTCGGGTGCAACGTCGGCGTCATGGAAGCAGTAGTAATCAAGGCCGAGCTTATCCATAAGGCCAAAAGCAAAGTCCGCCTTGGCACGGTACATGGCCATGGGATCGGTTATGCCGAAGGTCTTATCCATGGTATCGCCGCCGAACATATCGGTGCCGCTGGCGTTGATGGTGTGCCAGTAGCTCATGGCGAATTTGAGGTGGTCGCGCATTTTCTTTCCGGCGATGACCTCGTCGGGATTATAGTATTTGAAGGTAAACGGGTCTGTGTCTTTCGGCCCCGCGTAAAGCACGCGGTCTATTTCGTCGTATGTTTTCATCGAAAATCCTCCATCGTTTTCTGACGCTATTGTTTAGCGGACTCATCCTGTACGCGGCCGCTTTCACAGGGTATGCCCGATGCCGGAGCTTGATCCGAGGGCTTCATGCGGCTGCGGAGCATAGGTATGACTATCTGGATAAGTACGGCTATAAGCAGGATGGAACCCTTGATGGTATCGTTTATCAGAGCATCAAAGCCGATGGACGCGATGATCTTATCGATTATTGTGTAAGACATGGCGCCGAACATGACGCCTATCAGCTTGCCCTTGCCTCCGCTCATTGCTATGCCGCCGATGACGACTGCGGCAATGGCGTACATCTCGTTGCTCTTGCCGACCGTTGCCGGGTCGACGGACCCGTTCATCGCCAGCCACAAAAATGCCGAGAGTCCGCACAGCACGCCGGTTATCGTGAACACGAGCACGCGTATGAACTTGACGTTGACGCCTGCGAGCCGCGCCGCGCGTTCATTGGAGCCGACGGCGTAGACGGATTTGCCGAACTTAGTCGAGGTGGAAATAAATACCATTATGATGGTTATCGCCACGAACACGAGTCCGACCGCCGGAACCGTCGCGACTTTGGCCTGGCCGAAGCCGTAGAAGCCCTGATAGCTCGAGAGCGTGCCGTTCATATTATATATCGACAGCCCCTGGATACGCAGCGTGTACTGCGCGAGCGAGCGGTAGATGAGCATCGTTGACAGCGTGACGATAAACGCCGGCATTTTTGCCAGACCGACCAACACGCCGTTGAACAGTCCGCATACCGCGCCCATAAATAACGCGAAGATGAGCGTGACGAACATGTTGTTTGTTGCGTTGAACACCATGACGGACAAGCCGCCGACGAGCGGGAGTATCGCGCCGACAGAAAGGTCGATATCACCGGTCAGTATGACGAGGCCCATGCCGTAGGCCATTATTCCGACGACCGCGCTGTGGCGCAGTATGTTCATGACGCCGTTCCAGGTCGTTGCCCCGCCGTTGGCGACGAGGTATGCGATGAATATCGCGACGAAGATGAGAACGAACGTGTATCCGCTTACCATCTTCGCAAGGGATCTTTTCTCTCCTGTTTTTAATGTATCAGCCATTGTTTTCAAGCACCTCCGCAGCATGTATCGCGTTCGTCGCGCAGAGCATGACCTGCTCCTCCGTTATCTCCTCGCGCTTAAGCTCGGCCTGTATATGGCCGTGGTAAAACACGATGCACCGGTCTGCGACCTTTTGTATTTCAGGTATCTCGAGAGTATTGACGAGAATGGTTTTGCCGTTTTTTGCCAGTTCCTGTATCAGCCTGTATATCTCCGCCTTAGCGCCGACGTCTATGCCCTGCGTCGGATTGTCCATCAGGAAGATATCGGCGCCGGTGTTGAGCCACCGGGCTACGATGACCTTCTGCTGATTTCCGCCGGAGAGCGAGGTTATCAGCTCGTCCGGACTGCTGGACTTGATGTTCAGCGAGTCGCGCAGAGCAAAATATTTTTTCTTCTCCGCGCCGCTGTGTATATATTGGCGTCTGACGGTGAGCGCGTGCTCGGCGATATAATTGTTTTCGATGAGCGACAGGTCGGGGATAACGGAGTTTTCCTTCCTGTTGGCTGCTATCATGGCGATCTTATGCGTCATGGCTCTGTGTATCGAGTTGTGCGAAACGTCCCGGCCCTCGACCCGCAGCTCGCCGTTAGTTATAGGAAGGACGCCGAAGATGGTCTGCATCATCTCTGTTATTCCAGCGCCCTTGAGCCCCGTAAAGCCGACGACCTCGCCGCGCTTTACCGATAGGTTTATGTCCTCAAAGCCGCATCCCGATAGGTTTTTAAGCTCGAGTATCGGCTCTCCCAGGTCGCGCTGTTCGTAAACGGAACGGTCGGAGTAGTGGCTGCCGACCATAAGGCGAGTTACTTCCTGGGGGGTCGTCTCCCGGATATAGCCCGTCTTGATAAATTTTCCGTTTCGAAGGATCGTGTACCTGTCCGCGAGATTGAATATCTCGATCATCTTGTGCGAAATAAAAATGAAAGATTTACCGGCATCTCTCAGCCGTCTGACGATGCCGAATAAATGCTCAATCTCTTCGTTGTTGAGAGCCGTCGTCGGCTCGTCGAGAATAAGGAGCTCGGCGTTGGCGAAAAGCGCCTTCGATATTTCGAGGAACTGCTTTTTGCTTGTATCGAGCTCTGATACCATGGCGTTCGGATCGATCTCAACGCCTAGGCTGTTGAACATCTCGCCCGCTTTTTGCGCCATGACTTTTTTATTAAGGATACCGAATTTATTTGTTATCTCCTTGCGGAGAAAAATGTTTTCATAGACCTTAAGGTCGTTGAACAGGTTGAGCTCCTGATGCACAAAGGCGATGCCGGCGTTTTCCGACGACTGTACCGTTGTGTGCTCAAGGGGCTTGCCGTCGAATTCCACGGTTCCGCCGTCACGTGTGTAGACACCGGCC
>JAYFRC010000044.1:0-9311 GCA_034926415.1 Oscillospiraceae bacterium | reverse complement strand
TCCGGCGGCTTCGGTATACGTCTCGACGCCGGCAACGCGTACACCGGGGCGGAGATTTCTCCGTATTACGACTCGCTGCTTGTCAAGATAACCTGCTGCGACAATACCTTTGACGGCGCGTGCCGCAAGGCGCTCCGCGCTCTTAGCGAGACACGCATCAGAGGAGTAAAGACCAACATATCCTTCATCACCAACATACTTACCAATCCGACCTTCCGCGCAGGACTGTGCTATACCAAGTTCATCGACGACACTCCCGAGCTGTTTAATATCAACAAGTCCCAGGATCGCGCCACAAAGATGCTTGAGTACATAGGCAATATCTGCGTCAACGACAAGCACGCGGGAGAAAAGCTCTACGAGACTCCGCGCTTCCCTGAAGTAGAAGAGGGCGCGCCGAAGGACGGGCTCAAGCAGTACCTCGACGCCAACGGCCCCGAGGCGCTGTCCAAGTGGGTCATGGGTCAGAAGAAGCTGCTCATAACCGACACCACGATGCGCGACGCGCACCAGAGCCTGCTTGCAACTCGCGTACGCACCCGCGATATGGTAAAGGGAGCCGACGGCACGGCGAAGATACTCGCCGACTGCTTCTCACTTGAGATGTGGGGCGGCGCGACATTCGACGTCGCCTACCGGTTCCTGCACGAGTCGCCCTGGGAGCGTCTCGACCTGCTGCGCAAGAAGATACCCAACATTCCGTTACAGATGCTGCTGCGCGGCGCTAACGCCGTCGGCTACAAGAACTATCCGGACAACGTCATACGCGAGTTCGTACGCATTGCAGCTAAGAGCGGTATAGACGTGTTTCGCGTGTTCGACAGCCTAAACTGGGTGCCGGGCATGGAAATCGCGCTCGACGAGGTCATAAAGCAGAACAAGTTTGCAGAGGCTACCATATGCTACACCGGCGACGTATCTGATACGACGCGCGAGAAATACACGCTTAAATACTACGTCGATCTTGCCAAGGAGCTTGAAAAGCGCGGCGCCAACTCCATAGCCATCAAGGACATGGCAGGACTGCTCAAGCCCTACGCCGCGAAACAGCTTGTTTCAGCGCTTAAGGATTCGCTGAATATCCCTGTACACCTGCATACACACGACACGACCGGCAACCAGATAGCCACCTGCCTCATGGCGGCGGAAGCCGGAGTGGACATAGTCGACCTGGCGATTTCCTCCATGTCCTCGCTGACGAGCCAGCCGTCAATGAACGCGCTGGTCGCTGCCCTTCAGGGACAGGAGAGGGATACCGGCCTCGACCTTATGCAGCTCCAGAAGCTGACTGATTATTGGTCCGACATCCGCGAGCGCTATGTAGAGTTCGAGTCCGAGCTCAAGAGCCCGGTCACCGACATTTACCGCTACGAGATACCCGGAGGACAATATACGAACCTCCGCCCGCAGGTCGAGAGCCTCGGACTCGGACACCGTTTCGTAGAGGTCAAGGAGATGTACCGCAGAGTCAACGATATGCTCGGCGACATCGTCAAGGTCACGCCGTCGTCCAAGATGGTCGGCGACATGGCAATATTCATGGTGCAAAACGAGCTGACTCCAGAGAATATCCTTGAAAAGGGCGCTGACCTTAGCTATCCCGATTCCGTTGTCAGCTACTTCCAGGGAATGATGGGCCAGCCCGCATGGGGCTTCCCGAAGGAACTGCAGAAGATAGTCCTCAAGGATATCAAGCCAATAACCTGCCGTCCCGGCGAGCTTCTTCCGCCCGCTGATTTTGAGGAGGCAAAGACCGTACTGCGCAAAGTCATGAACGGCGCCGAGCCCACTGAGCGCGACGTCATCGCGTGGTGCCTGTATCCCAAAGTGCTGGAGGATTATTACAAGAACCGCGAGGAACACGGCTATATTGCCAGCCTCGGAAGCCACGTCTATTTCCACGGACTCGCCGTCGGAGAGACTAACAAGGTCAATATCGAGGACGGCAAGACGCTCGTCATCAAGTATCTCGGCCTCGGCGACCGTAACGACGACGGTACGCGCGTCGTGCAGTTCGAGCTCAACGGTATGCGCCGCGAGGTTGTCGTGCCCGACAAGAGCGCCGACCAGACCAAGGTGTCGGTTCCGCTGGCAGACCCGGACGACAAGATGCAGATAGGCGCCGCTATTCCCGGAGCGATCGGCAAGGTGCTTGTCAAGAAGAACGACAAGGTGGCCGCGGGTCAGGTTCTTGCAGTCATCGAGGCGATGAAGATGGAGACCAGCGTCCTTGCAAAGACCGACGGGACAGTCGACAATATACGCGTTGAAGTCGGCGACAAGGTCAAGGCCGGAGAGCTCCTGATGAGCATTAGATAACGGATCATTTTCCAAAAGCGGGAGACGCACAAGCGTCCCCCGCTTTTTCAGGCAGCGGCCCTCGTTCGGCGCCGCGCGCCCCCTTGCCCAAGAGGAAGGCTTACGGGGTGTACGCAACGGGGACACAAAAGCCTTGACTTGAGTGCTTATGAATAGTACAATACGGCAATAATTCAAATAGCCTTGAAAGAGAGAGAACGAACATGACGAAAAGAGCTGCATTGACAATTGCTGCTGCGGCGTTGATCTGCCTCTGCGCGGGCTGCGGAGCGGCATCGAATACGGCGGAGCAGGGCTCCCAGACGGCGCAGAGCGCGGCGTCGGACGCGGAGCAGACGAAAATGCTCGAGGGCTTCAGGACGCTGCTGTCGAAGAGCGGGGCTGAGAAGGACGCGCTGGCCGAGATGTCGGAGGACATGCCGTCGCTGTCGAAGGAAAACGCGGCCGTGATGCTGCTTGCGTTCGAGGATTATCAGGAGGACGCACTGGCGCAAGAACCGCTTATAAGCGACGCGCTCGCTGAGAAACTGCGCGCGTCGGCGGAAATGCCGTACAGCGAGGCGGATCTGAACGATCCTGAAAAGATAAAGGATGAGGACGCCAAGGCCGAGGTTCAGGCGATTGTCGACAGGGGATACAAGATAATCGTTCCCGAGGGCATGTACCAGGCGATAATCAACTACTCGGTCTACCGGCAGTTCGAGAGCAGCGTCACGGACGACATGGCCGCGTATATCGAAATAGAAGCGGAGGAATCCGACAACAGGACTCTCGAAGACGCGGGCATAATAATTCCGATAAGCGACGTGTACGAGCGCGCCTGCGCCTGCGAGGATTTCCTTGCGCTCTGGCCGCAGTCGCAGAGGGCGGAGACTGTGTCTGGGCTTTACAAAATGTATGTCGACAGCTATTTCTATGGTCAGAACAACACTCCGGCCTTCGACTACGAAACCAACGCGCTCAATCAGGAATTCCGCGACAGCTATGAGACTGCCGCAGAGGATGACACGGCCATCGGAAAGGCGGTGGCGGAATATCTCAAGGTTCTTGAAAAAAGCGGATATAAGCTTACCGACGACGTGTCCGAATACCGCGGCAATCTTGTTGCGGGAATAGAGGGAAAATAACACGCATAACGCGAAAGAGCGGCCTGCCATCAACGGACGGGCCGCTTTTCACATGAATTGGCGCGCGCGTGTTGACACGCAGTGGCTCGTGGGATAGAATGGAAACATAATACCGGCGCAGCCGATATGAGGAAAATACGACGTGAAGGAGAAATGAAATGAAAAAGGTTATGATCACCATCACGGTGGTAATACTTATGACGGTACTGGCCGCAACAGCTGCTTTTGCCTCGGACTACGATTCCGTCGCAAATGAGCTGTCCCAGATCGGAATGTTCCGCGGAACGGGAACAGGATTTGAACTTGACCGAGCACCCACACGTGCCGAGGCGGCGACTATACTTGTCCGCCTCTACGGAGCAGAGGATGAGGCTGAGGCTGATTTTGCCTCCGGCAAGATAAACAATCCCTTTACCGACGTGAAGAATAACACCGCACCCTATGTAGCATGGCTTTATAACAAGGGGCTGACAAACGGAACCAGCGCTACCACGTTTACCCCCAACGCAACTTGCAATGCCAAGATGTACTGTTCATTTGTGCTCCGCGCGCTAGGCTATGACAGCAGCGATTTCAAATATGGCGACGCCCTTACTTTTGCGGAGCAGAAGGGCTTTTACTCCGCTGCTATGTTCAAAGGAAACTTTACCCGCGACGAAATGGCTGCTATCACTTATCAGGCGCTGGCTGTTAACCTGAAGGACGGAAGCACCTACCTGCTCGACAGCCTTGTCAAGAGCGGAGCCGTGGACAAGACCGCTGCCGCGTCCATTACGAGCAAGATAGAGACCTACCGCGCGATGGAGAAGGCGATTAAAGCGACGGACAGCAATAATATGGACGCCGACATCAACCAGATTATGGACTACAGCATGACGATATCCGGACAGGAGACGACGGGAACGTCGACCACTACCGGAAATATCAAGGTGATAACCAAGGACTCCGATATTCAGATGGCTTCCGAAATGAATACAGTGGCGGCGGGAGCTACCAGCACCATAGGAATGTGGCTCAAGGACGGCTGGATGTACATGAATATGACCACTGGAACCGAGACTTGGAAGTACAAATATTCTGTCGGCGATGAGCTTTCCGCGGTCACGTCCGGGAGCGGAATGGAGATGCTTGGCGACGACATGAGCGCACTCGCGGTCATCAAGTCCATAGATTCAAAGACCTCCGGAACCGACACCGTCTACACGATGGTTCTTAACGGCAACGGAATAAGCAGCCTTACCGACGAGGTCATCAAGGGCATGGGTGCAGATAAGGCGAGCATCAAGAGCCTCGACATAGGCGATATGACTATGAGCGTTACTGTGTCCAACACCGGCGCGCTTGAAAACATGACGATGAAATATGGAATGACGATGACCGCCAAGACGGCGGGTGAGACCATGAGCATGACCGCTGATTACGACACGACCATGAAGATAAACAAGACCGGAAGCGCGGTTTCAATAACTTTCCCCGATCTATCGGACTACGAGGAAATGAAGGGCTCAGCAGCATAATAGAACCGAATATTAAACGCGGCCTCCGGCGATGAGCCTGGGGCCGCGTTTTTGTACGTTAAAAATATGAGACTTTAACGGGAGAAGGAGACTTCAGGTCATAAGCGTCAGCGCGCGATAGTCGTTACGGATGGATATTTCCGGCGCGCCGGGCTCGAACTCGCCGTCGAGCGACCAGCGGATCTCCTGCGACGAGCGTATCTTCACCTCTGAAACGTGGCGGAACACGATGCCCCTGTGCTCGTAATGCTGCGACAGCAGCGCCGCCGCGAGCGTCTGTATCTCAAGAGGATTTTTTGGGCTGCGGACGAGAAGAAGCTCATATTTTCCGTCGTCCATGCCGACCTCGTCAGGCTTGAGCTTCACAAGTCCGCCTATGGACGTCGAGTTACTGACGGAGCCGTAGAGAAAGTCGCCTTCGAACTTTTCACCGTCGGCCTCGAGCTCCATTCCGAACGGGCGAATATCGGCGAGGTCGTGTATGCCCTCAAGAAGGTAGGCAAACTGCCCCAGAGTGTTTTTGGCGGCCTGGGACGCGTTATAGGAAGTGGCGGAGAACGCTCCGAAGGAGGCGACGTAGACAAAATTGCGGTCGTTGAACCAGCCCACGTCGAGTCGGCGCCTAACGCCGCCGACAGCTATCTTGGCTGCGACGACGGGATCCTTGGGTATATGCAGGCACGAGGCAAAGTCGTTCGTCGTGCCGGCTGGTATGTAGCCCACGACCGGGCGCTTTTCAAGACGCATCAGTCCTGTGACGGTCTCGCTGAGTGTTCCGTCGCCGCCGCAGCAGACAACCGTGTCGAAGCCCGCGCCTTTTGAAGCAGCGATATCGGTCGCGTCGCCGCGGCCGGACGTGCATCTGACCGATACAAGATAGCCGGCGGCGGAAAAAATTTCCACTGCGTCGAAGAGCGGAGCGTGTGACTTAAGCTTTCCGGCGCGCGGGTTTACTATGAAAAGCAGTCTTTTCTGCATTAGGTTCACCCCGCAGATATTGAAAAGACGCGGCGAAGCCGCGATGTTCTAATATAATATCATATAAATACAATCTTGCAAAGAGAGTGAAAGTCGGGTACAATGAATCGATAAAGGAAAGGAGGGACGAAAATGCAGAAATTCGACGAATTGAAACCAGAAATCAAATTCCTCCGTGCCGGCGTGACTGTTTTCTTTACAGTCTGCGCAATCCTGATTTTTTACGACATATTCTTCGGACAGAATATGATATGGCATTATATAAAGGCGCTCGACCGCATACTTCGTCCCGTTACGTGGGGGCTTATAATTGCATATATTCTGGCGCCCGTGGTGAATTTCCTGGAGCGCACAATACTTGCGCCAGTGGCGGCCGAGGGGCTTAAACGCCGCAAGCAGAAGGCATGGGTTCGCGTCATCAGTGTGCTGATGACGCTGGCGATAGTGATATTCCTTATCGTTCTGCTGCTTCGCATACTAATACCCCAGGTCGTAGACAGCCTTATCCAGATATACAACAACCTCGGGACCTACGCCGACACGCTGAACAAGTGGATAGACAACCTCGGCAAATACGACGGGAAGATGTCAAGCAGCCTCTCCAACACCGTTAACAGCGTGTACGACCAGGCGCTTCAGTGGATAAACGACAGATTCGTTCCCTCGGAGGGAGACCTGTTTGACACAATTACGACAAAGGTCATCGGCGCGTTCAACAGCGGCAAAAACCTGCTGCTCGGCGCGATAGTCGCCGCATATGTGCTCGGAATGAAAGAGACTCTCGGAGCCCAGGGCAAAAAGATACTCTACGGAATGATGAGCAGGGAGAGGGCGGAGAGATCCATTTCCGCGATATCCTATGCCAACCACATTTTCGGCGGATTCATACGCGGCAAGCTGCTTGATTCCCTGATAATCGGCGTTATATGCTTCATCGGCTGCGAGATACTGCGCATACCTTTTGCTCCGCTCGTCGCGGTCATCGTAGGCGTTACTAACATCATACCGTTCTTTGGGCCGTTCATAGGCGCGATTCCGTGCTGCGTCCTGATATTCCTTATCGATCCGATAAAGTGCTTTGTATTCATTATATTCATAATAGCGCTTCAGCAGTTCGACGGAAATATTCTCGGCCCCAAGATACTCGGCGATTCCACGGGTCTCGCGAGCCTGTGGGTAATTATAGCGATACTTGTCGGCGGCGCGATAGCGGGGCCGCTCGGAATGTTGCTTGGCTGCCCTATATTTGCATTGTTCTATGCAGCGTTCCGCCATTTTGTGAACGGTTCGCTCGAGAAAAAGAATATGCCCGTGAGCACAGACGATTACAGGCAAAAGACACCGCCTTCGCCTAGAGTATCATCGGAAAACCATATGACAAAGGATAAATGACACAATGCTCACGGGGCCGCCGCATTTGTATTATCTTACAAAATTGGGACTTTATATTCATTTTGAATATTTGACGGACAAAAATTGCACAAAACGTCCGCGTACCCGTTGACACTTACACTGAATTAAATTATAATACTGTCTGTGATTTTGCGGGAAACAAGGTAAAATCATGGGAGTATACACAATTAGAAATTAGGAGGAATTTGTGATGAAAAGAGCAAAGGGCCTTATCGCTCTGGTACTCGCTCTGGTCATGTGCGTCGCGTTGTTCGGCTGCGGCAGCAAGTCTACGACCGGAACTACTACCGGCGACACGGCAACCGGCGGCACCCTCAATATACATATTGAGACCGGTGTCGAATCAATGGATCCGCAGGAAGCGACCGACGGTACTTCTTTCGAAGTTATCGCCGACATCACCGACGGCCTTATGCAGATGGACGCCAACGGCAGTCCTGTTGCAGCAATGGCCGAATCTTATGAGGTTTCCGACGACGGCCTGACCTACACCTTCCATATCCGTCAGGGCGCTACATGGAGCTCTACCGGCGACCCCGTTAAAGCTCAGGACTTCGTGTTCGGCTGGCAGCGCGCGGTTGACCCCGATGTCGCTTCCGAGTATTCCTACATGCTTTCTGATATCGGCCAGGTCAAGAACGCGGCTGACATCATCGCGGGCAAGATGGACAAGAGCGAGCTTGGCGTTACTGCCAAGGACGACAACACGCTGGTCGTCGAGCTTAATGCTCCTGTTTCCTATTTCCTCTCCCTTATGTATTTCCCAACCTTTTACCCCATCGAGCAGTCTTTCTATGAGAGCTGCGGCGATACCTTCGCTACCTCTCCTGAGACACTGCAGTCCAACGGCGCGTTCGTTATGACTTCTTACGAGCCCTCCGCGACTTCCTTTACCCTCGTCAAGAACGATAATTACTGGGATGCGGGCCGCGTTCAGCTCGCCGGCCTTAACTATCAGCTTATCCAGGACTCCCAGCAGGCTCTGCTGAGCTATCAGACCGGAGACCTCGACACCATCATCCTTTCCGGCGACCAGGTTGATCAGGTCAAGGACGATCCCGAGTTCACTGCTGTCAACGCCGGCTACCTCTGGTATCTGT
Organism: Oscillospiraceae bacterium; assembly: GCA_034926415.1. Classification (GTDB taxonomy): domain Bacteria; phylum Bacillota; class Clostridia; order Oscillospirales; family Oscillospiraceae; genus JAYFRC01. The sequence continues at coordinate 857 of JAYFRC010000044.1, read as the reverse complement.
CCCCCAACATCAGCGCTGTTCCCGCTCTCGCCAACCTGAATATGCGTATGGCAATGAGCCTCGCCATTGACCGCCAGACCATGGTCGAGTCCGTTGTTAAGGACGGCTCTGCTGCCGCTACTTTTGCGGTTCCCGATCAGCTGGCTACCGGCCCGGACGGACAGGACTTCCGTGCTACCGCCAAGGATTACACCGCAGACGAAACCTGCACTTTCGATGCCACAAAGGCTCAGGAATATCTTGCCAAGGCTGAGCAGGAGCTCGGGCAGACATCCTTCACGTTTGAGATGATTGTCGACGACGACGACCAGCCCAAGCAGGTTGCTACTTATCTGCAGCAGCAGATTCAGTCCGTTCTTCCCGACGTGACCATAACCCTTCGCACCGAGCCCAAGAAGCAGCGCGTTAAGGATATGCAGGACGGCACCTATGAGCTCGGCCTGACCCGCTGGGGCCCCGACTATGCCGACCCGATGACTTACCTCGGCATGTGGAAGACCGGCAACTCCAACAACTACGGACTGTGGAGCAACAGCGACTATGACGCTCTGCTCGACGAATCCACAACCGGCGACCTCGCTGGCGACCCCGCGGGCCGCTGGGCCGCTCTGCATCAGGCAGAGGAGATTGTTATGACCAACGCCGTCATCATTCCCCTGTATGAGAAGTGCAACGCGACCATGATCAAGAGCAATGTCACCAACATCGAGTTCCACCCGATTGCCCTCAACCGCGTCTACAAGGACGCCGTCAAGGCCGCGCAGTAATCTTCGCAATCCCTGCACAGTTGGAATATTTAACTGAGCAATGATGCTTTGGAACCGCGCACCGGCTTTGTTTGCTGTGCGGAAGCACGG
>JAYFRC010000079.1:0-16937 GCA_034926415.1 Oscillospiraceae bacterium | reverse complement strand
CGAGGTCGATTTTGTCCAGCTTCAGATAAATTATCTAGACTGGAACGACAAAAATATCCAGTCGAAAAAATGCTGGGAGATCGTAAGAAAACACGGAAAGAACGTTGTCGTAATGGAACCAGTTAAGGGCGGAACGCTAGCAAGGGTGCCGGAAAAGGCTGAAAGCCTGTTTCGCGGAATAGACCCGGAAATGTCAGCGGCGTCGTGGGCAGTGCGCTTTGCCGCCGGGCTCGACGGTGTTATGACCGTACTCAGCGGAATGTCGGATATGGAGCAGCTCAGGGATAACATCGGATATATGGAGGACTTCAAGCCGCTCGGCGAAGCAGAGAAAGATGCTGTTGTCAAGGCGGCGGAGATAATACACGCTTCTGTCGCGATACCCTGCACAGCTTGTCGATACTGCACTGAGGGCTGCCCAAAGAACATACCTATACCGGAATACTTCGCCCTTTACAACGCCGACATTCTGGCGCTTAACAAGGGCTTTTCAACCCAGACGACCTATTACGACAATTTCACGCGTAAATTCGGAAAGGCCGGGGACTGCATAAACTGCGGTCAGTGCGAGAGGATGTGTCCACAGCACCTTAAGGTGCCGGAGCTTATGAAGCTTGTAGCCGAGAGGCTGGAGGACAAGAACTGACGTTTTCCGCGTGGACAGGCCGCGTTTGAGACCCGGGCTTGCGGATTTGTCCGGCAGGCATTATAATAAGTGCATTGCGGGTCCGTCCCGCGATGCATTTATTTTTTATGAGGTACAAACGATGGATGAAAGAAACGATATGCCGCGCGAGGACGACGTGACTCAGAGCGCGCAGGCGTCGATACTGAAAAAGTTCTGGAGCAACTTCGGATATCTTATCATACCTGTCGTGATAGTGTTTATCCTTTTAAAAGTGATTTTCTCGCTGGCATACGTGCCATCAGGTTCGATGGAGACAACGCTTCCGACAAATTCGCTGTTTTTCGGATACAGGCTCGAATACCTTATGAGCGACCCGACTCCTGAGCGCGGCGACATTATAATGTTCAAAAGCGAGGAGCTCGGAAAGGTACTCGTCAAGCGCGTTATAGGACTTCCCGGAGACACCGTTTATTTCCAGGACGGATACGTATATGTGAACGGAGAGCAGCTTGATGAGAGTTATCTTCCGGGGACTGAGGGAAGCACATGGCCGCAAAACAACGACGACACGTTCGAAGTACCTGACGGATGCGTTTTCGTAATGGGCGACAACCGCACCGATTCCTACGACAGCAGATTCTGGAGCAATCCGTATGTAGAGGTGTCGAGTATTCAGTCCAAGGCGCTTGTGGACATAGCGGTTCTTCCGTCGTGCAGCCGCAGGGGAGTATTCGTCGTCGCGTGACGGTGAAGCGAGACGCCTCGTCAGGGGGTTTCGCCGCCTTACCCTGAGAGGAAAGCGAAGATCTAATTTGTACTGCCAAAATTAATTAAATAAAATTTTCATTAAAAGTTGTACGGAAACGTACAACTTTTTTTGTTTTCAAAACTTTGATTGAAGAGAGGTTTTGAAATGAACGAAAAGAAAACCGACAGACGCGATCTGTTCTGCCGCGCCTATCTTCGATGCATGGACGCGGAGCGCGCCGCGAAGGAGAGCGGCTGCGCGGAGGGGTTTGCGCTGCTTGCGCAGAAGGGAGTGCGCGAGAGAATAGCGGAGGCGCGGAAAGCGGCGTCGCACGAGATATGCCGCGAGGACGTGATACGCAGGCTATGTCAGCTCGCGTTCGGAAGAGCCAACGACGGAGTAAAGCTCGCGCTGATGAAGTGCGATGCCGAGGAAATAGACACGCTCGACCTTTCCGAGGTGTCCGAATTCAAGGTCGGAGAAAAGGGCGCTGAGGTCAAGTTCGCGGACAGGATAAAAGCGCTTGAAACCCTTTACGCACTGCTCGGCGGGGAGAGGGAAGGCTCGGCGCTTGAAGAGCTTTTCGGCGCTATGGAGGGAGCGAAAGAGTGAATATCCGGAGTTTTTCCCCAAAGCAAAAGCGAGTGATGACGTGGTGGAGAAGCGGTGGCCGCGACTCGGAGTGCGACGCGATAATATGCGACGGAGCTGTGCGAAGCGGAAAAACGCTGAGCATGAGCCTCAGCTTTGTCTGTTGGGCGATGATGAATTTTGACAAAACTCAATTCGCGTTCTGCGGAAAAAGCGTAAAAGCTTTGAAACGCAACGTTGTGACGGAGCTTCTGCGTTCGCTTTCCGAGCTCGGATTCAGGTGCGACGAAAAGCAGGCGCAAAACAGAATAGACATAAGGCTTGGAAAAAGAGAAAACATCTTTTATCTGTTCGGAGGCTACGACGAAAAAAGCTCGGCGCTGATACAGGGAGCGACGTTTGCGGGAGTGCTGCTCGACGAAGCGGCGCTGATGCCTCGATCGTTTGTGGAGCAGGCCTGCGCGCGATGCAGCGTAAACGGAAGCAAGCTGTGGTTTAACTGCAACCCGGAGGGCCCGCAGCATTGGTTTTACCGCGAATGGATACTGCGCGCGAAGGAACGCAATGCCCTTTATCTGCACTTCACGATGGACGACAATCCTAGCCTTTCGCCGCGCATAAAAGCGCGGTACAGGAATTCATACACAGGAACATTTTACCGGCGCTTCGTCCTTGGTGAGTGGACGCAGGCGCAGGGACTCGTCTACGATTTTTACAACAGGGAGGAATTCGCGGAAAAGGCGCCGGAGAACGGCTTTGAGCAATGGGTGGTGTCGGTCGATTACGGTACGGCAAATCCGGCGTCGTTCGGACTGTGGGGGAAAAAGAACGGGACGTGGTACAGGACAGATGAATACTATTACAATTCGCGCGCCGAGGGGCGGCAGAAAACGGACAAAGAATATGTAAGTGATTTCCAGAAATTTACAGATAAAAGAAAAATTGAAAAGGTGGTCGCGGATCCGTCGGCGGCGAGCTTTATACAGGCGCTGTCGCGCGAGGGATACAACGTTGAAAAAGCCGACAACGACGTGCTTTCGGGGATACGCGTTACGGCGGATATGCTGAAGAGCCGGAAGCTTGTAATATGTGAAAACTGCGAGGACTGCCTTAGAGAGATGGAGCTCTACTGCTGGGACGAAAAGAGCGCGGGCCGCGACGCGCCCAAAAAAGAAAACGATCACGCTATGGACGACATGAGATATTTTGTGATGAGCCTGGCCAGGGAAAGCAGCGACACTTTCTTTGCGGGATCTGTCGAAAGGAGAATATGAATCTGATGGGAATGTGGAAGAAAAAGGAAAATACGGAGGCGGCCGCCGCGGCCCAGCTTCGCGACGGAACAAGATTTCCGCTTTCCTCGCTCGCGGCCTTTACTCCGCCGAGAAGCGGGGAAATACGGCTTTACAGAGCCGTGCGCGAGTCGGTTCCGCTTGTGGACGCGGCTATAGGAAAGATAATAAGGCTCGTCGGAGGAGTGGATGTAAAATGCTCCGACGCAGGAGCGGAGAGGCAGCTCAGGGAGTTTTTGCGCACGGTTCCGGTGGGCAGGAACCAGGTGGGGATAAACGCGTTTTTGGAGGCTTATCTCGATTCTATGATAACCTGCGGCTACGCTGTGGGCGAGATAGTCCCGAGCCGTGACAGAAGCGATATAGCGGCTCTGCTTTGCGGAAGGGCCGAGGACATCGAAATAAGGGAGGGCGTTTCGCCGCTGGAGTTCACGATTTGCGGTACGGACAAAAGCGGAATGATACGACCGCTCCCTTATCAGAATCTGATTTTGTTCACACCGTTCAATCCGGAGGCGGACAGCCCGTACGGCGTCTCGATGCTCAGAAATATGCCGTTTCTTGCGGACATACTCGTAAAAATTTACAGCGCTATGGGAAGTAACTGGGAGCGCATGGGCAACGTGCGTTTTGCGGTGGTATATAAGCCAAATGATGACGGGCAGGTGAACGCCAGGGAACGCAGCCGGCAGATAGCCGAGGAATGGTCGAAGGCCATGCAGAGCACCAAAACGGGAGCCGTGCGCGACTTCGTGGCCGTGGGCGACGTCGAAATAAAAGTCATAGGAGCAGACAATCAGATACTCGACAGCGAGGTGCCGGTACGGCAGATACTTGAGCAGATGATAGCGCGGACGGGAATTCCGCCGTTTATGCTGGGGCTCAACTGGTCGTCGACCGAGAGGATGAGCTCGCAGCAGGCAGACATGCTTACGAGCGAGATGACAGCGATAAGGCGCACCCTGACGCCCGTTCTTGAAAAGATATGCCGCATGTGGCTGGCAATGCGGGGATACGGATGCGGAGTAAAAATAACGTGGGACGATATCAATCTTCAGGACGAGGTTGAGGACGCCAGAGCGCAGCTGTATGCCGAACAGGCGAGAAAGCTGAGGATTGAAAACGACAGGGAGGACAAAAATGGAGATTTTTAAGGAGATGTGCGGCACAAGCGGATGCAGTGCCTCGGAGAGTGACCTTGAGCTTATAAACGGCTTTTCAAAGGGCGCTCTGACCGCCGAGCAGGTCTACACGTTTTGCGTGAGGCTGTGCGACAACGAGATAGACCGCGACGGGGAGCGGTTCTCCGCAGAAGCGCTGGCAACGCTGGCGGAGCTGTTCGTCGGAAAGACGGGGATATTCGATCACAACTGGACGGCCGAGGGACAGAAAGCGCGCATATACAAGGCGGAGGTGATCGCCGAGGACACGATAATGACCGAGGCCGGAGACGCTTACAGATATCTTCGCGGCAGCGCCTATATGCTGCGCTCCAATGAGAACAGAGAACTCATCGCCGAGATCGAGGCGGGGATAAAGAAAGAGGTAAGCGTGGGCTGCAGCGTAAAGCGCTCGGTATGTTCAGTATGCGGCAGAGATTACGGGACCTGCGAGCATGAGAAGGGTAAAACCTACGGCGGAAAGCTGTGCTTTACGGAGCTCAGAGAACCGGTCGACGCCTACGAATGGTCGTTTGTGGCCGTGCCGGCGCAAAGAAAGGCCGGAGTACTCAAAAAGTTTGAGAAGAGCAATGAAAAAAAGGACCTTGAAAAACTGCTGAGGGAAAACGGAAGCGAAAGCTGCCACGAGGAATACGAAAAACTGAAGCGCCAGGCGGAGCTTGGAAAAAGCTACATCGAGGGGCTTCGCAGAGACCTTATTAAACTCGCGCTTACAAGCGACGACGCTATCGACTGTGAGATATACAAGGGAATAGCGGACAAGCTCGACGAAAAAGAGCTCGTTGAGCTGAGGCGCGTTTATCAGCAACGCGCGGACGCCATGTTTCCCGCGCAGACACAGCTCTCGGAAAAGCCGGTAAATTCCGCGCGCGAAGAAAAATCTTCATTTTTGATTTAAGGAGGAAAATAAATATGACTTATAATTTTGACAACATAAAACTCGAAAAAGGAATGTACCGCGAGGCGGGACGCAGCTTTACGAAGGTGCTTGAGGAGCTTGACCCATCCGAAAACTACAAGAACTCCGACTGCGAGGGGCTCGACGCGTTTCAGCGCCAGCTTAAGCGCTTCGACATCCGCGTAAAGGGCGCGGGCAGCGACATGGTCGAAAAATTTTTCCAGACCTCAGCTTCCGCCGTTCTGTTTCCGGAGTTCGTTTCCCGTGTGGTGCGGCAGGGCATAGCTGAGGACAACATTCTTCCGGCCATAACCGCCACGGTCACAAATTTCGACGGTATGGATTATCGTTCCATCGCTTCAACTCCGGCGGACGAAGACCTCGCGCTTAGCGAAGTCTCCGAAGGAACGGCCATTCCGGAAACAAACATAACCGTGAAGTCAAACCTTGTTTCGCTTAAAAAGCGCGGGCGCATGCTGACCGCTTCCTACGAGGCGATACGCTTTCAGCGTCTCGATGTGTTCTCGGTAATGCTGCGCCAGATAGGAGCGTACATCGCAAAGATGCATCTTGCCGACGCAATAAGCGTAATAAACAGCGGCGACGGGAACGACAATGCGGCTCCAGCATTCAGCGTGGGAACGTCTCCGATAAGCGGAACCGCCGGAACGCTCACCTACGACGCACTCGTAGAGTTCTGGTCCCAGTTCGAGCCTTATACCATGAACACGATGCTCGTCTCCAACGACATTATGCTCAAGATGCTCAAGCTCGGAGAGTTCCAGAATCCGCTGACCGGGCTTAACTTCCAGGGTACCGGAAAGCTGAACACACCGCTTGGAGCGACACTGTTACATTCGGCACAGGTCCCGAGCGGAACTCTCATCGGGCTCGACAAAAACTACGCGCTGGAAATGATAAATGGAAGCGGCGTCAACGTCGAGTACGACAAGCTGATAGACAAGCAGCTTGAGCGCGCGGCGATCACCAGTATTTCCGGCTTTGCAAAACTCTACGACAAAGCGTCAATGGTGTTGACGGTCTGAGATTATGAAGGATGAAGTACTAGCACTTGTGACGGCTATCGCCGGAGCAAAAAGCGGAGACAGCGCATGGCTGTCTCCGCTGTGCGTGGCGGCTGTAGCTGAACTTGAGGCAAAGCTAAGCAACGGTGTCAAGGCGGACGACTGCCACGACGCATTTCTTTGCGCCGGAGCATATCTCGTATGGGCTGATTTTATCGCGGCCGGAACGCCTGGGAGTTTCACCGCAGGCGACGTTACAGTCAAAAACGACGCATCGGACATGCGTTCACGCCAGAAGACGCTCAGGGAAATGGCGTGGAGGATAATGCGCCCGTATATCGGCGACGAGGACTTCGCGTTCACGGAGGCCGAGGGATGAAAAACGAGTTTGAGAAAGCGATTGCGCAGTGGGGACAGAGTGCAAGCGTAACTCATGACAAAAACACCGCCGAAACGGTAGCATTTGTGCAGCCGATAAAGCGCGATTCGACGACGTCACCGTACGATATGACGGAGCTCGGCGAGACCGATAAGCGGCTATGGCGCTGGCTTGGAAAAGCCAATGTCGATATCACGCGCGGAGACGAAGTGGCGTGCGGAGATATGACGTTCTATGTGCTGCATGCCGAAAAGGAGTATCTAGGAAACGAGGCGCAGTACACGCGCGCGCTGCTCCGCCCGGTTTCGGAGGATTAATACATGGACACGATGGAAAAGCAGATAAGAGACGCTCTGATAAGCGCGATAAAAACCGAGGGGCTCGATGCGGTAGGAACGTTTGAAAACACATCGTTTTCAAAACGCGCCGCCAGCATTGCCTCTGTGGGAATAGAGAGCTTCAGCGCTTCGCCCATCGGAATGAACGACTATCTCGGACAGACTCAGGGAAGCGCCTCTGTCAGCGAAGTTTACGGAAAGCGCGCCGTTTTGACGGCGGCCATCGACGTATACACTCCGAAAGCTCTGAAAGCGGCGGGGTGCGGAGAGAGTGCGGAAAAAGTATACGCCGCGCTCGCTGCCGCGCTGTCGCTCGGACTAAGGGCGAAGGAAATAAACACTTCTGCGGCAGCGTTTGATACGGCGACCGGAATGTTCAGACAGCGCGTAAGCGCGCGGATGGACGCATATTTCACGGCACAGACCGACGAGTACGGCCTGTTGCTCGATTTTGAACTGAAAGGTGTGATACGCACATGACAAGCACGGTGCATCAGAGACCTGGCGTGTATTCGTCCTACGACGCGTCGAGCATAGTGGGAAGCGGAAACAGCGCTAAGACCATAGGAATCGCGGCGGCTGCGGTCTCGGGAGATAAAAATGCCGTTACATATATTACCAGCTACGAAACGGGAGTATCGGCGTTCGGACTCGACGGCGGAACGCCGGGAATGTCGACGCTGCTAAAGCTTGCGTTTCTCAACGGAGCCACAAGAATAGCGGCCGTGGCGGTTGGGGACGGGGACTACGCGTCGGCGTTCGCGCTGCTCGCACAGGAGGAAGACATCGGGATAATGCTGTGCGACAGCGCGGAGCTGACAGTGCAGCAGGCGCTGAGAGACAGCGTTCATGCAGCATCAGAGGCAAGACGCGAGCGCATAGCGATAGTCGGAAGCAGTGCGGAGACCGTGGCACAGCTCACAGCGCGCGCCGCGGAAATAAACAGCGAAAGAACAATACTCGTTGGACCGGATGTGCTGGACACGGGCGGGAATACGATGCCGTCGGTGTTTGCGGCTGCTGCTCTCGCCGGGGTCATAGCGTCTTCTTCCGACCCAGCGATTCCTATCAACGGAGCAGAACTGAGCGGACTCGGAGGCATCGGGGAGACTTACGACGACAACGATATAGACGCGCTTGTGACATGCGGGGTCACTCCTCTCGAGTGTGTCGCGGGAGCAGTATCCGCGGTGCGTGGGATAACAACAAGGACGCTGACCGGCGGAGCGTCCGACACTACGTGGCGCGAGATGACGACGATACTTATCGTCGACGATGTGATACCAACGATAAGAAGCAGCCTTCGCGCAAAATTCTCGCGCAGCAAAAATACCGAGCAGAACCGCGGTGCAATACGTTCATGCGTCATTGTGGAGCTTGAGAATTTCGTCTCCAAGGAAATAATTGACGGCTATGACAGTGTTACGGTAAGAGCCGACACGGACGATCCGACTACCTGCGTCGTGGAATTCTCATTCGCCGTCGCGCACGGACTGAACAGGATATATCTCACGGCGCACATCACGGTGTAAGGAGGAGCAAAGATGGAAATAAAAGGATTTCCCACAAGCAGCGACATATACCTTGAGCTTGACGGGAAAAAGGTGGCGGTAGTTCAAAGCTATACGGCGAAAGCCAGCAAGACAAGCCAGAGTGTGGAGGCCTTTGGAGAGAGCGAGCCTGTGGCGACAATAGCGGGGCAAATCGGATATACGCTGACGCTCAGGCGGCTTTACGCAACGGATTCCGCTATAAGCGACGGAATAAGTTTTTATGATCTTAGCAATTTTTCGCTCGTTGTGTGCAAGCCCGACAGAAAAGTAATTTACAGCGGATGCCAGTGGAGCAACATCGAGGAGGTCGGAAATCTCGACACAATGGTTGCTGAGACCGTGACCATAATAGCTGCAAAGCGCATCGAGGTGAGCGCCTGATGAACAGGGAGCTTTCGGAATTTCTCAGCGCGAAGCGGGAGCAAACGATAGAGGTCGGAGGACAGACGCTTAAGCTGCGCCTGCTCTCCGCACAGGAAACGCTGGAGCTCATTGATGCTGCCGGCGATTTAACAGGAAGCGACGCGGAAATAAGCCTTAGAGCAAACGCGGAACTTGTCTCACGGTGCCTTATAGCGCGCGACGCCCCGGCGTTTTCAAACGCCGGGGAGGTTCTGGATGCGCTCACAGCCGAAGAGATAACGTCGATCGCGGAGGCGTTCGAAGAGTTTGCAAAGCGATTCGACGTCTCAGCGCATGTTGGCATGGAGGAAGTCGAAAAGTTAAAAAAAGTCTCGGGCACGCCCATTACGAAAGGCTCAAATGGCGCGTGCTGAAAAACTTTGAAGCGCTTCCGACTGAAAAACGCGCGCGGGAGATGACGGACAGGGATTATCTCTACTGCGTTTTGAACGAGTGGCTCGACAGCGAGGACAGGCTTTCCGAGATGTGCCCGGAATGCAGGGCGAGGGCAAAGGAAAAGCGCTGCACAATGTGCGGCACGCTTATGGCCGACATTGCGGCGGACGTTAACGAGTCTTTTGACGCGGAAAGATATGAGCAGATGCGCGGGAGGGCAACATGAGTTATCTTGAGGAGCTTTTCAAAAGAAGCACAGATATATGGAAAAAGATGGAAGAAAGAGCGGACGGGACGGTTTCAATAACGGTCAGAAGCTCGTCGCCTGTTTTGCTTAAAACAGGAGCAGGCGGAGGACGGGGAAAAAGTGCAGATGATAATACAGGTGAAACGGTCGCCGCAATCATAGGAAACGAACTTACGGAAAATTACATGACAAGAGCCGCGGTTTCGCAAAGCGCCATGCCAGAAAGTGGCACTGAGGAAGAAAACGACGGAGAGTATACGGCTATGCGCCTGCTGCACGAGATTTCAAGGCCGGAGGCGACCGCGCAATACCCGAAAACGAGAGAAGTGCGCGGCACGGAAAACGCTTTCTCGCCGGATTCGCCGTCGCCGGCGTACGCAGCCGGAGAGCTGTCGAGAATGTTTGAGCGCGACGCGCGGCGCTGCGGCGAAGCGTTCATATTGTTTGAGTGAGGGGGATGTCGATGAACCTTAAACCGATGCGGTACAAAAGTTATGTCTGGCCGCACAATCCAAAGATTTACAGTGTATCATACGAGCGCAGCGTCGCGGTGCACAAAGTGCCGTTCGGAAGATATTTCATGCAGGATCTCGGGATGACGAAGCATGTGATGAAGGGCGAGGGCGAATTCGTCGGAAGCGGGGCTTATAACGAATTCAAAAAACTTGCAGACGTTTTCAATGACGGAGGCCCGGGAATACTCGATCATCCAGTATGGATGACGGCGAAGGCGTATTTTGTAAAGCTGTCGCTGGCTCAGCAGCCTACGGCGGACTATGTGAAATACACCTTTGAGTTCTGGGAGAACTTTGACGGATACTCTGACGAGCTGACCGAAGTTTCATCCGGAAAAACCGCCTCTTCGAAGACGGTCACGGCAGCGCCCCAAACGATATGTCATATCGTTGTAAAAGGCGATACGCTGTGGGCGATAGCAAAAAAATACTCGACAACGGTCGCGGCCCTCGTAGCCGCTAACCCGGACATAAAAAACCCCAATCTCATATACGTGGGACAGAAGGTGAAAATAGCGTGAGAGGATACATAACGACCTGCGGCGGAGAGACGTTCAGACTTCCGACGCTTACTGCGTGGAATGTGGACTACACATTTTCTGTTCCCTGCGACAGCTTCACGGCTGAATTCCCATACTCTCAAGATATGCTCAGGACGCTTGAAAGGTCTGTGAGATTCACAGCCTACGACGGCGAAGAAGAACAGTTCTACGGCGTTGTCGATGAATACTGCGTCACGGAAAACTCCGACGGAAGAACGGTGTGGATAAGTGGGCGAGGCATGGCGGCGCTCCTGCTCGACAACGAGTCAAAGGCGGTGGAATACCAGTATCCAACCGCAGCGGAGATAATAAGAAAGCATGTGACCCCCTATGGTATCGTTTGCGAAAAGACACAGGACGTCACCCAAACGGCGCCTTATTCCGTATCAAGCGGAAGCAGCCAGTGGAAAGCCGTACGCGACTTTGCGGAGTATTATGGAGGATTCGAGCCGAGATTCACAAAGACCGGGAACATGATATTCGCGCCGTGGAAAGACAACGTGAGCAGTCTTGCGATAAATTCCACGACACCGGTACTCGCTACGGAGTATCGTGACAACAGGTACGGAGTTATATCCGAGATACTTCTGGTCAATCGCTCCTCCGGAAGCGAACAGTCAATCAAAAACAGCGACTTTGCGGCGCGCGGAGGCCTGAGAAGACAGGTGCTTTACGTGCCGAACAGCACGTCCGTAACGCGCTATACAGGAGAGTATCAGATAGAAAAATCGAAAAAGGGAAAGCGAACTCTTACGATAACGATTCCAAAGACGTTCGCTGCATTTCCGTTTGAAACCGTTTCGGTAAACAGAAGCGAAATGGGAATAAATGGAATATACATGGTGACCGAGGCCGAAAACAAATTTGGAGAGGACGGGGAAACATCAGTGCTCTCCATGTGCGAGGTTGACGAATGATGTGGATATCTGAAAAGCTGAAAGGAACGGCAGACGCGCCGGCCGCCTGCGCCGGAGAGGTCACGATAGGTGGTGAAAACGCCGCTGTGGCAACGTTTGGCGAGATGCGCGGCGTAGCCGTATACGCGCCCGGAGGATATGTGTGGAGACCGGCGGCTGGCGATAAAGTGCTCGTGCTTAAAAGCGGAACCTGCGGCGAGGAGAAATACATAATCGCGGCGAAGAACGAAAAAGCTCCGGCGAGCGTCGCTCCCGGCGAAGTGTGCATATACTCAAACGGCGCGACAATAAAAATCGGAACCGGAGGGCGCATAGATATAACCGGAAGCCTGTACATAAACGGCGAGGAATACAAGAGGTGCACCTGTACGGAAGGGGCGACGTAAATTGTCGGAGATGAAAATCAAAAACGGTGACTACGTAAGGGACGGAAACGGCGGAGCCGTCATGCTCGATGGAAAAGAGGAGATGCTTCAGCGCGTGCTGTATCTTTTGACCGCGAGACGCGAAGCGTTTCCGCTTATGGAAAACATCGGGAGCAGGCTGTACCTGCTGTCGCGCACGGCCAGAAGCCAGCACCAGAGCGCGGCTGAGCAGTATGTAGCGGAGGCGCTCGGCGACGAGAGCGGTCTGACCGTTACCGGGATCGCGCTCGAAAACGGCGCGGACGAAACGACTCTGGTGACCGTAACGGTGAAGTACGGCGAAGACGAGCTGACTGTCACGGCGACGGTGCAGTAACGCTGCGGAAATGGAGGAGCATGAGATGAAAACAGCCGAAGAAATATATGAAGAAATGCTCGAAACCTTTGCGGAAAAGACATCCTACAACCTTTCTGATTCGAGCGACCTCGCGGTGAGGCTTTATGCCTCGGCCGCGCAGATAAGCGCGCTGTACTCGCAGATAGACTATGTAAAAAAGCAATGCTTTCCGCAGACCGCGTCGGGAACATATCTCGATTATCACGCCGCGATGCGTGCCATAGAGCGCACGGAGGCGACAAAGGCCGCGGGAACAATCCACTTCGTGCTCTCTGCGGCGCTTGAGAGGGATGTGGAGATACCGTCGGGAACGGTCTGCATGACGGAGGCAGGAACGTCTTTTGCGACGGTAGAAAGCGCTGTGATAGCGGCGGGCTCGCTTTACGCGGATGCTCCGGCGCAGGCCGCGGATGCCGGAACTTCAGGCAACGTGGCGGCGGGAACGGTAACGCGCATGTCGTCCGCGCCGGCCTATGTCTCGGCCTGTGTCAATCAGCTTGCGTTTGCAGGCGGTGCGGAGGAGGAGGACGACGAAACGCTCAGATCGCGCATACGCGGAAGTTACAGTCATCTGGCGAACGGTGCCAATGCCGAATATTACAGGCAGGCCGCGCTGAATCACGATGGCGTAGCCGAAGCATATGTGGCGGCGCGCTCAAGAGGCGTTGGAACGGCGGATGTTTATATAACGTCCACGGCCGGGCTGCCGTCCGACGCGCTGCTTACCGAGATAGAGGCTGAACTCAAGGAAAAACGCGAGATAGCCGTAGACATACGCGTGCTTGCCCCCACAACGAAGACCGTGAACGTGGCTGCGGCAATAACGGTAGCGGAAGGCGCCGATTTCGATACGGTAAAGGCGGCGGCTGAAAGCGCTATAAAGGCGTTCTTCAGCGGTAAGCTGCTATGCTCGCCTGTGTATATGGCGAAAATAGGACAGCTTATATACAGCGTCGACGGAGTGGAGAATTACATACTGATGTCTCCAGCCGAGGACGCCGCCGGAGAAGCGGCGGTGCTCCCGGTGCTTGATTCGCTGACGATAAGCGAGGTTTGATGCAATGGGATACGCTGATTATATACGGCTCCTGCTGCGGCCGATAGGCATATACGACCTTTCGGCGGAGAGCATCAGCGGAGGAGAGGTCGAGAGCCTTGGCGAAGCGTTAGACGGCTGTGCCGAAAGGCTTGACGCCGCAGAACGCGAGGCGTTGATCGCCACGGCAACGGGCGAGGGACTCACCGCGTGGGAGGAGCTTTTTGCGTGCTGCCCGGTGTCGCCGACAACTGAACTCCGAAGAACGGCCATATTTGCGCTTGCTGCGATAGGCGAGGGCGATTTCACGCTGTCAGCGATAAACCGCGCTATAGACGGGTGCGGAATATCGGCGAAAGCGGAGGAGACAGACATTTACGGAACGGTGCGTGTGGTCTTTCCCGACACACGCGGAATGCCGGATAACTTTGAAAGAATACGCAAAATTATTTCCGATATCATACCATGTCATCTTGCTATAGATTTTTATTTCAGATATATCACATGGGCCGAGCTCGAGACGCGCTACCGGACGTTTGCCGATGTCGATGCGCCACATCTCACATGGGATGAGTTTGAAAAGACTTTCTGAAGCGCCGGAAAACAAAAAAACCGCGCGCCGGAATTTACCGGCGCGCGGCTGTAAGGATTCATATTTTATAGAAAATCGGATTCGTCGTCGTCATCGTCGTCCTTGTAGCGGTCGGGATCCTTGTACATATGGTACGAGACTATGAAAAGCAGGAACCCCGTTATCATAGCGGTAACCACGAGCTGGCCATTTCCGGTTCCGCGCAGGCACAGCGCCGCAAGCTCGAAAAGGATGCCGAAGAAAAAGCAGATAATAAATTTAGGATTGTTTTTTATATGCTTCATTGAAACACCTCATTACGACAGGATGACGACACTACTATCAAAAACAGATTATAACATTTTTCCCGTAAAAGTCAACAACGGGCATCTTACGGGCGAGGCGGTAATAGAAGGGCGCGAGGGAAAGGCGGTGGTGTGTTGGACGGAAAAAAGAAGCCCGCGCCGTACAGAGCCATACGGTTTATATTCTCGTATCAGTACAGTAAATTCCTTATTTTCGGCGAGAGCGCAATGGTTTATTACTCAACATGGAGGGTACTCAATTTTTGCGAGATGTCGATAGAAAATAATTACCTTGGCTCGCTTCCGTTTCTCACGACGCTCATAGGCGCGATATGGAGCGCGTATGGGGTTAGCGTGGCGTTTTATTACGGAAAGGGCAAAGCCGAGGAAGTCGAAAAAATAAAGCTTGGCGCGGGTCAGGGCGCGACGGGCGACAAGGAGATATAAATCAATGAATTTTCTTGCAGCAAACGCGGACAATTATCGCTCCGGAAGAGAGTGCAATATACGCTATATCGTCGTTCACTACACAGGAAACAAGGGCGATACGGCAAAGGCTAACTGCGTTTACTATCAGGGGGTGGACAGAAACGCCTCGGCTCATTATTTTGTAGACGAAAACGAGATATGGCAAAGCGTGGCGGATATAGATACGGCATGGCACTGTGGCACAAAGACAGGCAAATATTACCATCAAGAGTGCCGCAATAGCAACAGCATAGGAGTAGAGATGTGCTCGGACTGGAGCGGAAGCGAATATATCATCACTGCGGCCACGGCCGCGAGAGCCGCGGAGCTTGTGAGGAGCCTGATGGGGAAGTACGGCATCGACGTCTCTCATGTCGTCAGGCACTACGATGTTACGCACAAGAGCTGCCCGAGGCCGTTTGTAGAGCATCCGGAGCAGTGGGCGGCATTCAGAGAAAGACTGGAGGAGGAAATGACACAGGATCAATTTGATTCCATGATGGAGAAATATCTCGCGGCGAGGAACGCGAAAAATGTCAGCGATTATGCGCAAGCGGCGTGGGCGAAGGCTCAGAGCATAGGAGCGGTAAACGGAAAAGCGCCGAGAGGATTTTTGACGCGCGAGCAGTTTATCGAGGTGCTTGAGCGGCTTGGCCTCAACAAATAACACAAAGGAGAGCAAAATATGAGCACACTTATAAGAAAGCTTTCATCCCGCAAACTGTGGGTGGCGATAGCCGGAGTCACGGCCGGAATAGCGCTGATTGTATCCGGCAATGTAAGCGAGGGCTCGGTCGCCGTGGTGTCGGCGGTAGTGGCTTACATGCTCGCGGAGGGAATGATAGACGCCGCGGCCGCTAAAACCGCAGCCGAAACAGCGGAAACGATAGCCTCCGCCGCAGTCGAGGCGGCGAAGGCTGTCGGGGAAAAGACTGCTGAAAACTGATTATGTAAAACGCGCGCAGAACAGGGCGCCTACGTATGTTTTTCTTTTTTTTACAATAAAGAAAAAAGTTAATTGACTTTAGGCGACTTATGTGTTACGCTCTTTATACGTCGATTTGACGGAACAATTATTATTAAAGAGGTATTTAATGTTTACTGACAAAATTATCGTCTGCAAGGATTGCGGCCAGGAGTTCACTTTTACTGCTAGCGAGCAGGAGTTTTATGCTGAAAAAGGTTTTGAGAACGAGCCGCAGCGCTGCAAGGCCTGCAGAAATGCCCGCAAGCAGAATCGCAACGGCGGCGGAAGCCGTCAGATGTTCGACGCTGTTTGCTCTTCCTGCGGAAGACCCTGCAAGGTTCCCTTCGAGCCGCGCGGCGATCGCCCTGTTTATTGCAGCGATTGCTTTAGCAAGCAGAGATAAATAAACAGATAAAACAAAGACGTCCTTTCGGACGTCTCTGTTTTTTGCCTTTATTCCCGTTTGATTTCGGGAAAACGGGTTTCAGCTGTCAGCCGTGAGAAGGTTTTGTACAGCAATGCGGACTTGAATGCGTTCCAAAAAGTGTTTATATTTTATGTCAGATGCTAGCTTTTGCCGTTAGCCGTCTGTCAATGCAAAGAGCCCGTCAGACTGCGGCCTGACGGGCTTTTCAACGGTGACCAAACGAGCGCCAAATCCGAACCACAGACCGTTTCTGGCTCCTCGCTGCTTTCAAGCTAAATATCTGCTGGACAGTTTAATCTGGTATATTTAGTTGCTCTTGCTACCGAATGAACAAGAAACTCAGATTCATTGTCCAAAAACAATTTTGCCAGCGTTGGATCAAACTGTGTTTCCGCATTCGCTTCTATCTCGCCACAGGCTTAATCATGGCTGCCCGCGAACGGCATTACTGCGGTGGATTATGCCGTTTGGACCGGGATATTCCTCATCGACTCTCCGGTCGGGGTCGACGCTTCTTCCCCAAAGGCAGAATTTTTATTTAGCTTGAATATACTGACATAATCCTTCAGGCTATCGGCCTGAGCAGAAAGTTCTTCACTGGCCGCTGCGCTTTCCTCGGCAGAGGCCGCGTTACTCTGTACGACCTGCGAAATCTGCATAATTCCCTGATTGATCTGCTCCAGAGCTGTCGCCTGTTCGTGTGAAGCAGAGGCGATTGCTCCGACAAGCTCGCCAGCCTGAGAAACACC
>JAYFRC010000064.1:0-36404 GCA_034926415.1 Oscillospiraceae bacterium | reverse complement strand
ACCTCAACGACAACGGCTCCGGCGATGAATACGCCGCTACCGCCGGCGGCGCGGTAATATCCGAGCCATACGTCGCGGAGACTCCCGAAATGCCCGAAGAGAGCGTACCTGACGACGAGCCCTATACCGACGTCGTGGAGATAACCTCCGACGATTCGGACCAGTACTCTTCCCTTATCGTCGCTCCGGTCACGGGAAAAGTCATAACGTCGTTCAGCATTGAAGATTTGCTTTACAGCCCGACGATGAACGACTGGCGCACCCACAACGGCATCGATATCGCCGTCGACCTCGGCACAAAAGTGCGTGCCTGCCACAGCGGGACCGTGGCCGAAATAGTCGACGATTACTGGATGGGCACATGCGTTACGATAGACCACGGTGACGGCACGCAGAGCGTTTATGCAAACCTTGCCGCCGCCCCGACAGTAAAGGTAGGCGCTTCCGTCGCAGCCGGAGACATCATCGGCTCCGTCGGTTCCACGGCCCGTTCGGAAAGCGCGATAGCGCCGCACCTGCATTTTTCCGTTATTGACGGCGGCGAGTATGTAAACCCGGAAACATATCTCGCCGGATGATTTCGTTTTTCCCTCTCCTCTCTTGTTTTTGCCCCCTCTCCCCAGCGCAAAAGCGCCCGTTCCGAAATCCGGAACGGGCGCGCTTTTTTGACTGCCGTCAGCTGCCTATAATATGCGTATCGTCAACGGTCAGGTCGGCCTTATAAGGATTTATCGTTTCGTTGACCATAGTGACCGTTTCTGCCGGGTCGAGAATGTAGTAATATCTGCCCATATACTTGCCGTTGGGATCGCCGGGAAGCGTTGAAAAATGGATGTTGTCAGAACCCATGTTCACGGCCTGTTTGCCGAACCATATCATGTTTCCGACGCTCAGGTCGCTGTCCACATAATCGCTGAATATCTGGGCGAATGAACCTATCTTTGAAAGATTGCTGACCTTGAGCGTCTGCTCCGCGACGGCGGCCAGGAACGCGTGCTGCGTCTCTATTCTGCCGACGTCCTCGGTGCCGTAGCCCGTACCGTCGTTGTTATGGCGGAACCGCACAACGCCGATGGCCGTATCGCCGTCAAGCTTCTGGTATCCCTTGTTGACGTGGATATGCAGATCCTGCGTTGGGTCGTCGTAGTCCATGTTTATCGGCACGTCGAAATATACGCCGCCGATTTTGTCGACCAGCTTGACAAAGCCCTTGAGATCAACCTTCACATAGTAATCGACAGGTATACCGAGCGTTTCCTCAAGCTCGCTTTCGAGTTTGTCTATTCCGCCGTTGTTATAGGTGCTGTTTATTTTCTTGGTGTTCCAGCTTACGTCCACAAGTGTATCGCGCGGGACACTTACGACGTTGATATCGCCGTTTTTCACGTCCACGCCCATCAGCATAATGGTGTCGGTTCCGCCGTTTCCGTCGTCCGTTCCGCAAAGAAGCACCGTATAAAAATCTTCCTTGCGACCGCTCACGCTCTCTTCGTCCGTCGTCTGCGTCTGGCCCGAAGAGGGAGTTTTCGTATCCGTAACCGGCACGGTCGGCTTGCTGAAAAAGCAATAGTAAACGCCCGCGAGGGCGGCGATGGCAAATAATATGACTACAAGCGCCGTGATAACGCGATGGCGCGCGCGGCGGCGCTTCTTAACTTTCTTATGTGACATAATATTACCAGTTCTCCTTGTCTGACATAGCCCTTATAGTATAACCCTTAAAGACTCCGCTTACAAGAGCAAATGACGCTTTTATGCAAACACGGCCTGCACAAGAAACATATAAAGTACGGTCGCTGAGAAAATGCTCAGAAGATTGTTTCCCTTCCACCAATGCAGGGCTGCGGCGACGGCGACGCAGATAAATTCCGGTATGCCGTGGCTTCCGGAGCCGAAGCTGACGGTTCGCAGACAGTAAATTATTAGCATCATGATTATTGCGGGGGGAAGAACGTTTCCGAGATAGATAACTATTTTCGGCGGCTTGTCGCTGCGTCCGAAAAGAAGGAACGGCAGCGCGCGCGTCAAAAGCGTCGCTCCCGCCATGACTGCTATCGCGGCGACTGCGTAGGCATGACCCGTCAGCATTGCTCCGCCTCCCCTTCTCCATTTTCCTCCAGCTTGTTTTTAGAGAGCAAAAGCAGCATCACTATCGCACCGAGCGCCGGGAGCAGCATATTGTCGGGTCCAATAAACTTAAGAGACACGAAGGTGCACGCGGCGCCTATTATCGCAGGCGCGTGTTGTTTCGAAGCTTTCCACTGCTCGACGGCTATGACTGTGAACAGCGCGGTCATAGCGAACTCAACTCCGGTCGTGTCAAAGCCAAGCACCGCGCCCATCACGCTGCCGATGACGCTTCCGATGACCCAATAGCTCTGGTCGAGCGTGGCAATAGCCAGGTAAAACGCGCGCGGCTCCACACCGGTGGGAATACGCACGGAGGTCAAAAGCGCGTATGTTTCGTCGGTCAGAGAGAATATCATGTAGAATTTTTTAAGGCCGTGTATATCCCCGAACTTTTCGATAAGCGAAAGCCCGTACACAATATGGCGGAAGTTCAGCAGGAACGTCAGAAGCGCGACCTGAGTCAGCGCGGCCTCAGCAGCCAGCAGCGAAACGCCGAGGTACTGTCCGGAGCCGGCGTATATCGTGAGGCTCATGAAAAATGCCCATATAAAGTTATAGCCTATCGCCTGAAGCATCAATCCGAACGCTATGCCGATGGCCAGATATCCGACCAGCACGGGAACGGTGACCTGAAAAGCCTCGGCAAGAGCGCGTCTTCTCATGATGTTCTCCTTTCGCTCCAGTCGAGATTTTTTATGGTACGTCGCACAAAATACAGAGCCAGCGCTAGCGACACGACCTCAGCTATCGGCCACGCCCACCAGACGTACGACAATCCGCCGACGTGCGCGAGGATGTACGCCGCAGGAATGAGCACGACAAGCTGCCGTCCTATCGCTATATAGAGGCTGTAAAGTCCCTTGCTCAGCGCCTGGCACACAGAACTTGAGATGACGCAGATGCCCGCGACAAGAAACGCTATCGCCATCGTGCGCAGGGCGGGAACACCTATCGCAAGCATATCCTCCGACGCGCTGAAAAGCATGAACAGCTTGTCCGGGATAAGCTCGAACAGGACCAAGCCGCAGAGCATTATACACTCCGCGGCAATCATGCTGAGCTTTATCGCGCGGAGCATGCGTTCCCTGTGCCGAGCGCCGTAATTGTAGGAGACTATCGGCACCATGCCGTTGTTGAGTCCGAAGATAGGCATGAACATAAAGCCCTGAAGCTTGAAGTATATGCCGAACACCGCGACGGCCGTGGATGTGAAGGCTATAAGTATCTTGTTGATGCAAAACGACATGACGGAGCCTATGGAGACCATCAGTATCGACGGTACGCCTATGGAAAGTATCTGGAGAATTATCTCCCTGTCTGGCTTGATGTTGTGTATGTAAAGCGTCACGTCAGGGTTTTTGTAAAGCGTAAATATAAGCGCTAGTATTCCTGCGACAAGCTGACCGAGCACCGTTGCCGCGGCTGCTCCGGCGACCCCGAGCTTCGGTGCGCCGAGAAGTCCGAAGATGAGTATCGGGTCGAGGACGATGTTTATTATCGCGCCCGTCATCTGAGTCAGCATCGTATAGAAGGTGCGGCCGGTAGCCTGGAGCGTGCGCTCAAAGGAAAGCTGAATAAACATTCCCACGCTGCCGCAGCAGCATATCTGAAGATACAGCGCTCCGTATCCTATTATGCTCTCGCTGTCTGTCTGAGATTCGATAAACGCCCGCGCAAAAAACACGCCGACGACGCAGAATGCCGCAAAACCGACGAGCTCCAGCAGCAGTCCCTGCATCGCGGTCTTTTCGGCGCGGACCCTGTCCCTCTTTCCGAGCGCGCGGGAAATCAGCGCGTTCATGCCGACGCCGAGACCCGTCGCCGTGGCTATCATCAGGTTCTGCATGGGAAACGCCAGCGACAGAGCCGCCAGCGCATCCTCGTTTATCCACGCAACAAACACGCTGTCGACGATGTTGTAAAGCGCCATAACGATCATCGAGATTATTGTCGGCCCCGCCATATTTATAAGCAGCTTGCCCACGGGCATAACGCCCATTTTGTTTTCCTGTATTTTTGCTTTCGCCTGTTCTTCCAAAAAATGTTCCCCCTGATAAAACAAGAATAAAACCGTACCAGATAATTATATATATCTGTCCGCAAATTGCAACAAATCCGGGCATTTCCCGCGCTTTACACAAACCCCGCAGCTTGTTTCGTCCTCCGCTTGGAAAAATTTCCCCCGCTTGCGGGCATAATAATCCCGCCGCGCGTATTGCGCGGCGGGATTATTACCGGATTTTCCTGAAATGTCACTCCGAATAATCAGTAAAGCTGATATCCATATCGGCCGCGCCGGAGATTCCGCTGACTTTTCCCGCATCTCCGTACTGCCATATCTTGAAATCGTAATAGAACGTCGGCGACGGCACATTGTACTCGGCCAGCCACAGATCGTAATTCGTCACATCGCGCAGGTCGTACTTCTTGTACCCCGAGTATTTGTTGACATATATGACAGCCTTGTAGCCCGCGTTTTCGACCGTTGAGCAGAACGCGTTCGCGCATTTTCCGAGCATTGACGACGACAGACTGTAAGTCCTGGCGTCGCTGCGCCCGACGACTTCCCAATCGAATACTACGGGATATTTAACGTCGTAGCCCGAGATGGCGTCCAGCACGAACTGCGCTTCCTCCACGGCTTCATCCTCGGTTATTGCCTGTGAGTAGAAATAAACTCCCACCTTGAGCCCCGCGGCCGTCGCGCCCCTGATATTCTGCTCAAAATACTTGTCGGCATTCATTGTTCCTGCGCTGCCCCAGCCGCGATAACCGACGCGTATAAAGGCAAAGTCTATGCCGTCGGCCGCGACCGCGTTCCAATCCACAATCCCTTGATAGGAGGAGACGTCCACGCCGGTTTCAAAGCTTTGCCCGCTGTATGTAACGCGTCCGCTGTCGTCCGTTGAAAACAGCTCTGAATTGTAGGAGCTCGCGGTCACTCCGTCGAGTACGTCTATCCATTCGCCGAGATATTTTATCTGCCCGTCGTGCACGTCGGTTGTGTTGATGCGCCATATTATCGCGCTTATCTCGCTGCGCTTGATGCTGTCGTCAGGAAGAAATACCTTCTCTCCCAAGGCATCGTGGCTTCCGGTAATTATCCCGCACTCGTATAGCGCGGTCGCGTAGACGTCGCTTGTGTCCGCGAAGGGCGAGAAGCCGGTGGACGTCACGTCCAGCGCCTTGGCCGCTATCTTTGCGATAAGCGCGCGGGATATCGGCTCGTTCAGATCGGTTATCTCGCCGTCTTCAACATAGCCCTGCTTCACTGCGTAATCGAGGTAACCGCTCGCCCAGTTGCTGCCTGTCGCCTCCTGCTTGTCGCAGCCGGATGCCAGAAGTATGAGCTTGAGCGCCTCGCCCGCTGTGGTCGTGCCATTTGGGTTGAACGTGCCGTCCGGATAACCGCCGACGACCCCGGAGGCGGTCAGGTCTGTCACATATGTGTAATACCATGAGCCGGAGGCCACATCCGAAAACGTCTTTCCCTCCGCCGAGGCGGTCGGAGCTGCATCCGCATCCGAAAGCGTCTCCTCATCTGCCGAAGCGGCCGGAACCGCAATAGACGCGAGCATAGCGCAGGCAAGGAAAGCCGAAAATATCTTCGCAAATCTCTTTTTCATTCTTTATATCTCCACGTTATATCTCTGTTTGTACTAACTTGTTTTGTCTGTTTTTTACCTTATTTTTCCATTTGCCCCATTTGCGGCGGGAACGACACGGCAAAAGCCATGTCGTTCCCTCTGGTACGGTCTTTTGTTTTTCGTTTTTGAGTCCGCGTCAGCCGTTCTGCTGCCACTGCTCGATCCCGTGCGTAAGGTTGGGCACCATCTGCTTCTTTCTCGAGACAACTCCCGGAAGCATAACGGAGCTTGTTCCCTGAACGCCGAAAGCGAGCTTTATTATCTCCTGCGCCGCGGCTTCACTTTTGCCCAAGAAAATGAGGTCGGTCGACTCGGTCAGTATATTCGTCAGCATATAGCAAACGAAATCCATTCCCTGTTTTTCAAGCGCATCATTCAGATACGGAAGCAGCAGAGCCTTCGCCTTGTCCGAGCTTCTCGAGCTCATGAAGTTGCTCTGTCCGATGCCGAAGCGGAAATCGCCGATGGAAAACGGCTTAAAATCGGTGTAGAAGATGTCCTGAGCGCTCTTGCCTTCAAGTGAAGCTCCGGCCTCGAACATCTCTTCCGAATACTTATCAATGTCTATTCCCGCTATGACCGCGAGCTTTTCGGCGGCGTTTCTGTCATCTATCGTGCAGGTGGGCGAGCGGAAAGCGAGCGTATCCGAAAGTATGGCGCTGCACATAAGTCCCGCCATCTCGGGGGGGATGCTCACGCCCTTTTCCTGGTACATCTGATAAATTATCGTGGATGTGCAGCCGACCGGCTGCCCTCTGAAATAGACGGGAGCCGCGGTCTGTATTCCGCTTCCGAGACGGTGATGGTCTATTATCTCAAGGATGTCGGCCTCCATGAGCCCGTCCACGGCCTGACCTATCTCGTTGTGGTCGACCATGATTATCTTCTTGCGGCGAAGATCCATCATATTCCGGCGCGACATCATGCCCCAATATCTGCCGTCTGCGTCTACGACGGGGAAATAGCGGTGGCGCACCTTGGCGACGACCTTCTGAACATCCTCGATCCTTGCCTTGAGGCTGAACGAGAGCAGGTCGTCCGTCTTCATGTAATATGAGACTGGCGTGCTCTGGGTTATTATTCTAGCAGCGGAATATGTGTCGTACGGCGTGCTGATAAGTATGGTGTTGTGATTTTCGGCGAGCTTTCTTATATGATCCGGAATCTCGGTATTGAGCGTCACGATTATGCAGCCGGCGTTCATCTCTATTGCGTATATCTGAGAATCCGAACGGTTGCAGAGAATGACCGTGTCGCCTTTCTCGAGGTAGGTGCTCATTGCCTCCGCCGTGCCGGCGGCGACACACACCTTTCCCGTCTCGACCTTGTCCTCAATATCGCCGACGACAAGCTTGGCTTTAAGCGTCTCCACGATGTTGGCAAACGGGGTCTTGGCGTTTGAAAGAACGCTTGAATCGGCGGCGTCCATATTGGCCTTGGCGATATCCGTCAAGGTTATGACGCCCTGCATCCTCTTTTCCCTGTCGAGTATGGCGAGGGTGCTCGTTCCGTTATCGTTCATTATCTCCCATGCCCGTCGGAGAGTTATACCCTTATCGGCTCCCGGAGCCCGGCTGATATGAAGGTCTTCCACCTGAGGACTGACATCGTGGCATATTTGAGGCACGGGCTGTTTGAAGTAGCCGAGGACAAACTTTGTCTCCTCGCTCAGCTCTCCGGCGCGACGGGCCTGATATATCTGCGATGTATCGGTAGTGTTTTTGAGGTACGCATAGGCTATCGCCGAGCAGATGCTGTCTGTGTCAGGATTTTTATGTCCTATGACTATGACACTTTTCTGTCCTTCCTCTTCTGCCATGTTGTTTCCCCTTCTGTTCCTGTCCGTCAGCGCTCTGGTGCTCCGCCGCACGAAACATTCCTCTCATTTCATTTCGCGCATGGCGCTGCCGTGAATTTATTTTACCGCTTTTATAGTACACTTTACGGCTGAAAAACGCAACCTTACAAGCGATTTTTATTGACAAAACATCAAATTTTCGCCGCGGCCCTCTCATAGGTGCCGGAGACGAACATCGCGCGCACCCTTTCCCTGACTTCTTCATAATCCTTAAAGCCGAGGCGATAGAATTTTTCCATCTCGTCCGTGTCCTTTGAAAACGTGCCGAAATCGACCTCGCGGGAGGGGGCCAGTATCATCGCGCGCCCCTCTCTTTCAAGCTTTTCCGCCAGAGCCATGCTCGCCTTATGACGCAGATGACGAAGGTCTATGCTCTCTATAACATTCGGATAGAGCCGCAGCGCACGGCTATAAAGAAGCCTTTTCGGCTCCGGCGGCTTGACGAACCCGCGCGGGTGCGCTGGAATGATAAGCAGTCTGTCGCAGCCGTCCTCCAGCGCCCTGCCGACCGGGAGCGGGTCGGCCACGCCTCCGTCGTAAAACTTGCGCCCGCCTATTTCCACCGGCCGGCAGGCCACGGGAATGGCGCATGAGGCCGCAAGCACGCGGTAGTCGTTCTCCGCCATCTCTTCCTTTGTGAAATAAACGGCCTGTCCCGTTTCGGCGTCGGTGGCTACGATAATAAACTCCATAGGGTTTGCGCTCATGGTCTCCCAGTCGAGCGGGTCTACGCCGCCCGTGCAGCTCGCCGAGCCGTATATCCATTTAAGGTTGAACGCGTTTCCGTCGTGCAGATAGTTCTGAATACTTAAGTAGTGAGGGTCGTGACTGTGTATGGAAAAATATCTGTTGTTGCGCCCGCGCTGGCGCGCGGTGAACGAGGCTAGGTTCCCGGCCCCGGCCGATACGCCTATCGCATAGTCGAACTCTATCCCGTCGTCCATCAGCGCGTCGAGAACACCCGCGCTGTAGACGCATTTCATGCCTCCGCCTTCAACAACTATACCGGTTTTGCCCATGGCCGCCTCCCCAAATGCGCAAGAATGGATTGCGCTTTTATGCCTTTGCAATTATAATATTAATAATTTATTTTATCAAAAAAACACACCGCCGTCAAAACTGACGTGTCGGCGCGTTGAGGAGGGTACTTTTTACATGGCAAAATCAAAAAAGAAGAAAAAGATTCGCTCGGCCGAAGAGGTCGCGCTTCACAAGGAATACGTTGAAAAACAGCGCAGGAAGAGCAGCGTCGCAATATTGGTGCTCATTATATGCGTTCTTGGGCTCGTCGTCTGCGCCATGCTTTTGCCGTCCATAATCAACAGCGGCAGCAATCCCTACACTTATTCCGAGTACCAGCAGCTTTCCGAAGGCATGACCTACGACGATGTCTGCAGCGTGCTCGGCGGAGACGGCGATCTCCAGACGGGAAGCGCCGACGCGCTTTCGGAAGACAGAACCGACATTATCGCCGTATACACGTGGGGCAACAAAAACGGCTCAAGCATCTCTGTCGCCTTTACCGGCGGCGAGGCCGAATCCATAGTCCAGGACGGCCTTGATACGTCCAAATGACCCCGCTGTGGGAGCGGCTCGATAACGCCGGCAAGCCCATAGTTCTTTACGGTATCGGCAACGGTGCCGATAAGATACTCGACTTTCTTAAAAGGCGCGGCGTCGCGTGCTCCGGTGTGTTCGCGAGCGACGGCTTTGCCCAGGGCAAAAGCTACCGGGGTTTTACGGTTCTCTCCTATGACGAGGCGAAGCGGCGCTTTGGGGAAATGATCGTTCTCCTCGCTTTCGGCACGCACAGGCCGGAAGTTATCGCAAACATAAAACATATAGCATCCGAACAGGAGCTATACGCCCCGCCCTTTCCCGTTGTCGGAGGCACGCCCTCCGGCGGCTTCGCCTCGGAGCGGGCCGCAGAAGCTGAGCGCTGGCGCGCATATCTGGCAGACGAAAAATCCCGCGCCGTCTTCGACGGGGTGCTTGCCTATCGCCTGGACGGAAGGCTTGACCATCTTTTCCCCTGTGAAAGCGGCGCGGACGAAATATGGGAGCTTCTTTCGCCCTCGGCGGACGACGACTATCTCGACCTCGGCGCGTACAGAGGAGATACGGTCGCGGAATTTGCGGCGCGGGTGAAAACGTGGCGTTCGATACGGGCGGTGGAACCTGACGCGCGCAGCTTTTCAAAACTGCGCGCGTACTGCGCCGGGCTCGACGGCTGCCAATGCTTTAACACCTGCATCGGGCGCGAAGCCGGCGAGGAATCTTTTTCAAGCGGCATGGGACGCGGCTCCCTGATATCCTCCGGCGGCGTTAAAACGCGCCGCGAGAGCGTGGATTCCCTGCTTTTGGGAAAGCGGGCAAGCCTTATAAAAATTGACGTCGAGGGCGCGGAGGCCGAAACGATTGAAGGCGCCAGGAAGACGATAAAAAAATACGCCCCCAAGCTGCTCGTATCAGCCTATCACCGCGCCGGCGATATCTTTGATATACCTGAAGCCGTTCTTAGGATACACCCCGATTACAGGATCTTCCTGCGGCACGGCAGATGCGTCCCCGACTGGGATACAGAGTATATCTTTTTGCCATAAGGCTATGATGGCCGGATCCGCGCCGCCTTAAGGTCATCTTTCGCTGATAAGCCATTCCTCATCGTTGTATATGAGGTCGTCGACGTCTTCTCCGACGGCGCGCAGCATCATCATCCATTCCTCCATTCCAAAAATCTCGCGGCAGACGCTCATGACATTATATGCGGCTGACGGCAAAACATCAGTCGAAACCCGGAACGCGGAAATTTTGCTTT
This sequence comes from Oscillospiraceae bacterium, assembly GCA_034926415.1. Lineage (GTDB taxonomy): Bacteria > Bacillota > Clostridia > Oscillospirales > Oscillospiraceae > JAYFRC01. Next base: position 25,951 of record JAYFRC010000064.1, on the reverse strand, counting down.
CCGCTCGGTCCAAATAACGAAGGGAGACGCTATCGATATGAACGAAAATCTTCATGCGGACGGCAGCCAAGCCTTTTACAAAACGGTGCTCAAGCTCCGAAGCGAGGATGAGTGCCGCCGTTTTTTCGAAGATATCTGTTCTCTGCGCGAGCTTAAGACCATCGAGCAAAGGTTCATGCTCCTCTATCTGCTCTCGCTCGGAAAGAGCTACGCGGAGATAGGCGAGAGCACCGGGGCCTCCAGTGCGACGATAAGCCGCGCAGTGCGGATAATAAACGACGGAAAAAGCGATATCGAGGATATAATAACCCGCCGCTGAAATAGAAAAAACGCTCCGCCGCCGGAAATACCGGCGGCGGAGCGTTTTTTTACTCTTCCTTTTTCTCCTTGAGGTTTTTGACCCGCGCCTCCTCGCGCTCTTCAAGAGTTATATGCAGCTCTTTTATCTTTTTCAGCAGCGCATTCTCGAACGCAAACTTCTCCATCTCCGGCGTGTGCGCCTCGAAGATGAGCAGACCTGAATCAAATCCCGTAAGCCGTATCGGCCAGATAAGCCCCTGCCGCGTGTAGATGTCGTCTATAACCGAAAAGTGCGGGGTTATGGCGATGTAGTTTCCAATCGACACCGCCTGCTTGACCGACTCGAGGTCGCCGAGCACAGACTGAGTCTGAAAGCTCTTCCAGTCCGTAACGGGGAACGAGCCGGTGAACTGCGGCGAATACGACATGCTTACAAAGTTGTCGTCCCTTATTTCCTGTATGTTGATGCGCTGTCTGCCCCAGTAGGGCGAGTGGCGGTTCACGATGACGCAGAAATAGTCATGAGCGAGTATGCTGAATTTAAGGCCCTGCCGCTCCGCCGAGTATTTGATGTTTTCAAGCTCCGGAGCGGCGATGGTGCCGATGCCGAGCTCGCATCTGCCGTCGGTTATGGACGTGACCAGCTTGCGTGTCAGTATTGGTATGATGTTTAGGCTGACGTCGCTGAACCGCGTCGCCTTTTTCTGCGTGATAAAAGAGCCGAGATAGGTGCAGAACGCCGGGTAGCAGCCTATGTTGCAGCTTGAATACTGCGTGCGCGAGTTCACAGCCGCTTCGGTCAGTCGCTGATAATCGTCCAAAACCTTCTCGGCCATGGCTATCGCTTCCTCGCCCTTGGGCGTCAGCTTGACCCCTTTTGACGTGCGCATGAATATTTTTATTCCGAGTTCGTTTTCCGTCGTCTGTATGGCCGACGAAAGCGAGGTCTGTCCCATCCACAGATTTTTGGCCGCCGCCGATATGGAACCGGTTTTTGCGACTTCAAGCAAATATTGCAGATTCTCTATCCTCATTCCTGTTTCTCCCCCACACTGCGCATATATTACGCGCTTTTCGTCATTTTGCTCATTGTATTGCATTTTCTTTATACATCATTATATACCCTTTTTTTCGGTATGTACATCGCAAAATCAGGTCGCTTCCGTTTTTTCTTTTTTTGTGTCAAGATAATAATATCAGCTGTAAGTATTCCGGTGCCCGACACCAATAATATTGAAAAGAAAGGGTCTGATCAACAATGGCAGAGAAAAGGATTATCACCGTTGCGCTTACGGGTACGTTTTCACCCAAGAAGGTCAACCCGGCGGTCCCCGTCACTCCCGAGGAGATAGCGGAGGACGCCTACAAATGCTGGAAGGCCGGCGCGGCCATCGTCCATTTGCACATGCGCAATGCAAATGACGAAGCTTGCAGCGACATCAATATGTTCCGCGAGTCTCAGCGGCTCATCAAGGAAAGATGCGACATTATCATCAACATGACAACTACCGGCACCAAAGTAGCCAACAGTTCCATTGAAGAAAAATATTTTGACGAGCGCATCGCTCCTGTCGTCGAGCTGAATCCCGAGATGTGCTCTTACGACGCGGCTTGCTTCAACTGGATGAACGATAACCCCTGGGCGTTCCAGAATCCTCCCGCTTTCCTGGACAAACTGAGCAAAGCCTGTATCGACCACAACTGCAAGCCCGAGGTCGAGATATTCAATCCCGGAATGTTCGGCGTCGTAAAGTGGTATACCGACCGCGGCCTGTTCCCCGGCAACCCGCATTTCCAGTACGTTCTCGGCGTTCAGGGCGGACTGCCCGCGACGCCCAAGGGCGTTTTTGAGCTCGAGTCCTACCGCAAGGAGATGTTCCCGGGCTCCACCTGGTCAGGCTTCGGGACCTCCAAAGGCAACCTGCCCTGCATTTTTACGGCGATCGCCCTCGGCGGCGGCATCCGCGTCGGCCTTGAGGACACCGGTTTCTATTCCGCAGGCATGCCCGCCAACAACGAGATGCTAGTCCAGCGCGCCGCGCGCATAATCAAAGAGTTCGGCTGTGAGCCGGCTACCCCCGACGACGCCCGCAAGATGCTCGGCATCGAGAAAAAATAAGTCTTTACCTTATTTAGGTTTTTGCTTTTTTGGGTTGGGATCCCCCGTCAGGTACACAGCGCCCGGCGGGGGCTCTCTAGTTTGTATATTATTTTGTATTTTTTTGTTGACATTAAAAAAAGCACGTGTTATCATAACTTTCATCCAAAGGCAATGAACGGGAAAAGTACCGCGGAATACTCGTCCAAAGCGAGCGGGGGAGAGTGCAAGCCCCGCGGACAAGACGCGTGAAAGAACACCCGTGAGCCGCGATCTGAAAGCCACCGCAAGTAGGAAAGCCGCGAGAGTCCCGGCGTTATCGGGACAGCGCTTAGGTTGAGCGTAAAAGTGGTCCGTGCAAAGACGCGCGGATAATTTAGGTGGTACCGCGGATAATGACAGCTATTCGTCCTAATGAAGGATGAACGCTGTCTTTTTTTATATCCTTTTTTGCAAGCAAAGGGGATATCCGCAGAATCTCAAATAAAAAAAGAGAGGTACCAAATTATGTGCTGTGTAATGGGCTATGCAGGCTTTGACCTGCCGATTGAAAAATTCGAGGAACATCTTCTCAAGGCCGCCTCAAGGGGGCCTGACGACCACCGCGTTATACGCGCCGGGTTCGGTTTGATGGGGTTTGGCCGACTGGCGATAATGGGACTCACGGACGAGGGCATGCAGCCCTTCGTGCGCGAACCGGGCGACTGCGTCGTCTGCAACGGAGAGCTATACGGCTTTCGGAAGCAGAAGGACGAGCTTATCGCAAAAGGCTATACATTTAAAAGTGACAGCGACTGCGAGATACTGCTTCCGCTGTACTATGAGTACGGGCTCGATATGTTCTCCCACATGGACGCGGAGTTCGCGATGATACTCTACGACGCAAAGGAAAAGCGGCTCGTCGCCGCGCGCGACCAGATAGGCATCCGCCCGCTGTTTTACGGCTATTCCGAAAGCGGAAACATCGCCTTTGCGAGCGAGGCCAAGAACCTCGTCGGCCTCTGCACCGAAATATTCCCGTTTCCAATCGGCTCGTTTTACTGCGAGGGACGCTTCGTCAAATACGACGACATCGCTGAGGTCAAGACCGTTTGCCACGACAATATGGACGACATTCTCAAAAACATACGTGAAAAGCTCATCTCGGGCGTCGACAAGCGTCTCGACTCCGACACGCCAGTCGGCTTCCTGCTCTCGGGCGGACTTGACTCCTCGCTCGTATGCGCCATCGCCGCGAAAAAGCTTCAAAAGCCGATAGAGACCTTCGCCATCGGCATGAGCGAGGACGCGATAGACCTCAAATACGCGAAGGACGTTGCGGAATATCTTCACAGCAATCACCACGAAATAATTATCGACAAAGACATCGTGTTGAAAAGCCTTGAAGATGTCGTCGCCCTGCTCGGTACCTTCGACATAACGACGATACGCGCTTCGATGGGCATGTACCTCATCTGCAAGGCAATACATGAGCAGTCCGACGTCCGCGTGCTGCTTACCGGCGAGATAAGCGACGAGCTTTTCGGTTACAAGTACACCGATTTTGCGCCGGATGCCGAATCGTTCCAGTGGGAAGCGCAGACCCGCGTGCGCGAGCTTTATATGTACGACGTGCTCCGCGCCGATCGCTGCATTTCCGTCAACTCGCTTGAGGCGCGCGTGCCTTTCGGCGATCTCGATTTCGTGCGCTACGTAATGGCGATAGACCCCGCGAAAAAAATGAACGCCTACGGTAAGGGCAAGTACCTGCTCCGCAAGGCGTTTGCCGACGGAGAGTGGCTGCCGGAGAGCATACTCTGGCGCGAGAAGGCCGCGTTTTCCGATGCCGTCGGGCACTCGATGGTCGATTACATCAAGGAGTACGCCGAGAGCTCCTATACCGACGCGGAGTTTGAGGAAAAGCGCATGAAGTATACACACGCGCGCCCGTTCACCAAAGAGAGCCTTCTCTATCGTGAGCTGTTTGAAAAATACTATCCGAACCAGAGCCACATGATAACCGCGTTCTGGATGCCCAACGCCGCATGGGAAGGCTGCCGCGTGGACGACCCCAGCGCCAGAGTTTTGTCAAACTACGGCGACAGCGGGAAGTGAGCTTTGTTTCCCGCCGCGGCGGGAACGGAGTCATCTGACGGTATCCTGTCAGCAATGCGCTGCGGGGGCAAACTATGTTTTCCCCCGCAGCGCAGAACTTTACAAACGCAGGATACAAGTGCTTTCGCCCTTGTTTTTTCGGCGGCTTTTCAAAAAAGAAAAAATATCCGTACACATGAAGGGAATCCCCCCCCTGCGGCAGAGCGGTGCGGAAAACATCCGTGTTGCGTATTTTACCGGAAAAATGTTATAATATACCAACTTAAATGAAAAGAGGTCATTATCATGGCTAATTATAAATATGGCTTCATCGGCGCCGGTAACATGGGCGGCGCCCTTGCCGCTGCTGCGGCGAAAGCTGTGGGCGGGAAAAACGTCGTCGTTTCCGACCACGACGGAGACAAGGCGAAAGCCCTCGCGTCTTCCATAGGCGCCGGGGTCTCGGACAATGAAAGCATCGCGCTTTCCTGCGATTACATTTTTCTCGGCGTCAAACCGCAGGTGCTCGGCTCCATGCTCGGCGGCATCTCAAAGGCGCTCAAAGGCCGCGCCGGAAAATACACCGTCGTCTCCATGGCTGCAGGACAGTCTATCGAAACCGTGCGCGCCGCGCTAGGCTTTGACGCTCCCGTCATCCGCATCATGCCGAACACGCCCGCATCTGTCGGCGCGGGTATGATACTCTATGCTTTTTCCGACAACGTTTCCAAAAAAGCCGTGTCCGGCTTCCTCGCTTCCATGGCGACGGCCGGAATACTCGACCAGCTCGACGAGAAGCTGATAGACGCCGCCTGCGCGGTCTCCGGCTGCGGCCCCGCATTCGTCGACCTCTTCATTGAGGCGCTGTCCGACGGCGCGGTCGAGTGCGGTCTGCCCCGGGACAAAGCGCTGCTCTATGCCGCGCAGACGGTCTTCGGCTCCGCCAAGCTCGCGCTCGAGAGCGGGAAGCACCCCGCTCAGCTCAAGGACGCAGTGTGCAGTCCCGGCGGGAGCACGATAGCGGGCGTCCGCGCGCTTGAAGAAAGCGGCTTCCGCGCCGCCGCCATAGATGCCGTGCTCGAAGCTTACGGCAAAACCGTATATCTCGGCAAAAAATAATCTGCTCCGTTTTTCTCAGCCCCTCCGGATATTTCTCCGGAGGGCGTTTTATTTGCGCGGCAACATCGCGGGTTTCGCCGATACGTTCTTATGATAAAAATATTGTGGCCGTCAGCAGAAGGCGTGTTAATCTGAGGTCAATATGAGCGGCATATACATCTGATAATCTTATAAGCGTCGTGCATGATCATTCGGACCGCGCGGCCGCGCCCGGCCTTTCGTTATTTTGCTGAATTTTGTCGTTGCGTTTTGTTTATATGCGATATATAATGTCTTTTTAGCGCAAAACGTCTAAGACAAAAAATTACAAAATTACAAACTTTTGAAGCGAGGGGAAGCCGTATGTCCATACTGCGCTCGCGGGAGCTTGACCTAACGCAGGGCGTGATATGGAAACAGCTTCTGCTCTTTTTTATACCCATCTGGTGCGGAGTGTTTTTTCAACAGCTCTACAACACGGTGGACACAATAATCGTAGGCAGGCTCGTCGGCACGGCGGCGCTCGCCGCCGTCGGCGACACCGCCGCGTTCATAGACCTGCTCATCGGCTTTTTTACCGGCCTTTCCAGCGGCGCGACGATAATCATCGCACAGTTCTTCGGCGCGCATGAAAACGAGCTCATGGGCCGCGGCGCACACACGGCGCTCATACTGTCCGTGCTTGCCGGACTCCTGTTCACTTTCATAGGCTATTTTTCCGCTCCGTATGTGCTTTTGGCTATGGACACTCCGGACGAAATAATAGGCCTGTCGGTACTCTATCTCCGCGTTTTCTGCATTGGTATGATACCTAACGCAATCTTCAACATGGGCACAGGTATACTCCGCGCCGTCGGCGATTCAACACGTCCCGTATGGTTTCTCGCGGCGGCCTGCGTGTGCAACATAGCGCTCGACCTGCTTTTTGTCGTCGCGTTCCGGCTCGGCGTGGCCGGCGTCGCCGCGGCTACCGTCATATCGCAGTTTCTGAGCGCCGTCCTCGTGCTCTGGTCGCTGTCACGTCCAAGCCGCGGCGCGGTGCGCCTGTACTTAAGCCGCCTTCGCCCCGACTGGCGCATCGCCGGAAGAATACTCAAGGTCGGCATACCTGCTGCTCTCCAGTCCTCGATGTACAGCATCACCAACGTCTTTATTCAGGCCGGCGTCAACTATTTCTCCACCGCGACCATTGCGGCGTGGGCTGTATACGGCAAGCTCGACTTTATATACTGGATGTCTATCAACTCGCTCGGTATGTCGCTGACGACGTTTTCAAGCCAGAACTTCGGCGCAGGCAAGATGGACCGCATGAAAAAAGGCGTGCGCTCCGCGCTGCTCATAGGGCTGATAATTACCGGCGTGTACGGCTCGATGCTCCTGCTGTTCGGCCGTCAGCTCTTCGGCATATTCACGGCCGATACCGCCGTCGTCAGCATAGGCGTCTCAATGATGCGCATACTTGTGCCTTCGTACGTTCTGTTTCTCGGAATAGAGGTCTGCGCGGACGCGATACGCGGCACGGGCGACGTTATAGTTCCTATGATAATAACGTGCCTGAGCATTTGCGTGCTGCGGCTCGCGTGGCTTTTCCTCGTGCTTCCGCACTACCGCGAGTTCTTCATGCTGTGCCTGAGCTACCCGATAACCTGGGGCGTGGGCTCAGTGCTGTTCATTCTCTATTACAGGTTTGGCCACTGGCGCGAGCGTCAGCTCTCCGCACATGGCATCAAAAAAACGAACTGAAAAAACAGGGCTGCTTTGGCAGCCCTGTTTTTTATTTCGGCATATGGAATTGCGACATATCGTTGCCCTCGAGCGCGAGGAGTTTTTTCTTTATCGGGAGACCTCCAGTAAAGCCCGTAAGGCTGCCGTCAGCTCCGACGACGCGGTGACACGGTATGATTATCCCCATCGGGTTGCGCCCAACCGCGCCCCCTACAGCCTGCGCCGACATCTTATCCTTGCCTAGCGCCGTTGCCGCCCGCGCCGCGAGAGCTCCATATGTCACGATCCCGCCGTATGGTATTTCGGAAATATATCCCCAGACGAGTTTTTGAAACTCCGTCCCCGCGGGCTTTATTGCCGGAATGAAATCCGGCTTTCGCCCGGAAAAATAAATATCAAGCCATCGCTTCGCATCCGCGAATGCCGCTACATTCCCATTTTCTTCCATCTCGCGTTCGGCGCAGCGGGCGCGTCGGAACGAAAGCGCCGTCAGCGCTTCTCCGTCGCTTTGCAGCTCAAGCAGTCCAACCGCAGAAACATATTTGTATTCGTACATTGTTATTTCTCCTTTATCCCGATGTCGGCCACGACAATGCGTCCGCACTGCGTTGCCGCGCTGATATGGCACGGCTTAGCGGCGTGAAATGTTACCGTCAGGTCGGCCTTGACCGCGCCGTCCGCTACCTCTCCCGTGTCAGCCGCGACGCCCGACGGCAGATCGAGCGCAACGACGAGCGGCGCGGAGTTTATCATCTCCGCCGCGCGGCGCCCGCTCTCGCGGAGCTCGCCATGAAATCCCGTGCCGTAAACCCCGTCCACGGCCGCCTCCGCCCCACGAAGAAACATATCGAGCCGCGGATCGCCGTCCGCCATCGAGACGACCGGCGCGCCCAGCGCGCGGAGCTTTTGAATATTTGTCTTTGCATCATCAGTCTCCGGCTCACCCTCGGCGAGGACCGTCATGACCGCAACGCCTCTTTCCGTCAGCTTCCGCGCGAGCACAAACGCGTCGCCGCCATTATTGCCCTTACCCGCAAACACGGCAACGCTCTTTATGCACGGCCTCGCGCGCATCAGCTCCGACGCCGCGGCTGTCCCGGCGTTTTCCATCATGTCGTAATAGGAAAGGCCGCCGTCGTTCGCAGCCTTTTCAATTTTTTTCATTTCATCGGCTGTAACGGTTCTCATATATCGTTTCTCCTTTCGGCAGTTGGCGGTATGTTTGTGGTAACCTTCCGTACGTACAAAAAGTTACCAAAAGCACAGAAAAAGAAGATTTCGGTTTCTCTCCCGATTTTGCCCTTAAAGCGAAAAAAGAGGGGCGTTCGCGCCCCTCTTGGATTAACCCCATTCAGACGGAGCGGATTTCGGGCGGATATGGATTTCCGCATATGTTGTCCCGCTGCATATCATTAATGTTTTAAAGTATAGGTATGCCCGCATTTTTACATATCTTCCTTGTCTCGTCGTCCCAGACTGAGGACTGAACCTCGCCGATGTGGGCGTTTCCGAGCAGAAGCATGCATAACCGCGACTGGCCGATGCCTCCGCCGATCGTAAGCGGGAGCTCGCCGTTGAGCAGCGCCCTGTGGAACGGGAGGTTCCTGCGGTCGTCGCAGCCTGCTTCGCGGAGCTGTTTGTCCAGCGTCTCCGGATCGACGCGGATGCCCATGGACGAAAGCTCGAACGAGCAGCCGAGCGTGTCGTTCCAGAAAAGCAGGTCGCCGTTCATCTTCCAGTCGTCATAGTCGGGTGCGCGGCCGTCGTGCGGCGCGCCGGATCTGAGCTTTCCGCCTATCTGCATGATGAAAGCGGTTTTGTGCTCCCTCAAAAACTCGTTCTCACGCTCTTTGGCCGTTTTGTCGGGATATTTGTCCTCGAGTTGCTGCGCCGTTATATAGGTGATTACCGGGTTTATCGCGGGATGCAGCATGAGCTGCGGGAACAGTGCCCGCAACGTCTTTTCGGTCTCGCAGACCGAGAAAACTATCTGGCTTACGATAGAGCGGAGAAAATCTAGGTTGCGCTCCTCGGGCGTTATCACGCGCTCCCAGTCCCACTGGTCGACGTATATGGAGTGAATATTGTCGAGCTCCTCGTCGCGGCGGATGGCGTTCATGTCCGTCAGCAGTCCGGTGTCGGGCTTAAACCCGTAATTATACAGCGCCATGCGCTTCCACTTCGCCAGGGACTGCACCACCTGTGCGCTGCCGCCGGTCGCGGGCACATCGAAATCGACAGGGCGCTCGACGCCGTTCAGGTCGTCGTTTAGTCCCGTCTTCGCCTCGAGAAAAAGGGGCGCGCTGACGCGGCGCAGGTTAAGCTGCGCCCCGAGGTTGTCCGCGAACAGGCGCTTGACCATGCTTATAGCGAGCTGCGTCTCGTAAAGATTAAGTATCGGCTTGTACCCGTCGGGAGTATATGTATGATTCATAATATTTGACCTCGTTTTAACTTCTTTGTGAAGTTTGTGGATATTCCTTATGTATTATGGCAGATTTGCCCGCGTTTTTCAAGGCAGAGCAGCAAAACAAAATGATCCCCCGTTTTGTCCACGTAAAAAGGCAAAACGGGGGCATTATCATTTTCCAAGAATATATTTTCCTCCGCCGAGGTCTTCGACGTGCGATGAGTAAAATTCGCGTATGGCTCCGGCCATATACTCCGGGTCGCGCGCGCCCGCCGTTTCGCAGGCGGAGTGCATCGCGAGTTGGGCAAGGCCGATATCGGCCATGTTGACCGCGACCTGCGCCCACGAGAGGTGGCCGAGCGTCGAACCGCCGGGTATATCCGAATTGTTGTAATATTCCTGGACGGGAACGCCTGTGCGGGAGCAAAGCTCGCGGAACATCGCGGCGGAAATTGCGTCGGTTGTGTATTTCTGCTCACCGCTAAATTTGAGTACAACGCCGCTGTTCATGCGCGGTCTGTTCGTCGGGTCGGCAGCATCCATGTGGTTCGGGTGCGCAGCGTGGGCGTTGTCGGCGGAGAGCATGAAGCTCGACGCTATCGCGGCGAAGTAGTCCTCCTCCGTCCGTCCGAGCGAGATGAATATGCGGCGCAGCGTATCGCGAAGGAACGTAGACGCCGCTCCCTGCTTCGTTCCGCTGCCTATCTCCTCGCTGTCGAGCAGCGCGAAAATGCCGCAGCTTTCAGCGCTCTCTCCCGCGAGAAATCCACGCATCAGCGAGAACACACACTCCAGATCGTCGAGTCTAGGCGACGAAATAAATTCTTCCGACGCGCCCCATATGCGCCCGGCCTCGCGGTCATAGACGCAAAGCTCCGACGCCGCGATGTCCTCGGGCTTCACACCCGCGCTTTGCGCAACTATCCGCGCAAGCGCGCCCTTTGCGTCCTCGCCGCCGAGCAGCGGAAGCATATCCTCCTGGACACGGAAACGATAGCCCTCGTTTACCGAACGATTCATATGTATCGCGAGCGACGGGATGCACAGCAGGTCGCGTCCGACGTCGACGAGGCGCGTTTCAAACGCGCCCCCGCATTTCACGACCACGCGTCCGGATACAGACAACGGGCGGTCGAACCACGAAGAATATATTGCCCCGCCGTATTTTTCGACGTTTAGCTTCACGTACCCGCCCGCCTCTATCTCGGCGTTGTCTTTTATTCTGAAAAGCGGGGAGTCTCCGTGCGCCGCGGCTATCATGAATCCGCCGAAATCCGCCTTCGGTGTCCTGAATGCAATGAGCGAAGACATATTGCGCCGTACAAAATATTTTCCTCCGGCGGCTATCTTCCATATTTTCCCTTCAGTCAGTTCCTCGAAACCGGCAGCGGCAAGCTCTTTGGCCGCGTTCTCCGCGGCATGCCAGCTGTCCGGACTTTTAGCGATGAAATCTAGCAGATCGCGCGTCAGCAAATTTCCACTATTTTCCATAACAGTACATTCACTTTCCATACATGAACAGATCGCATTTTATCATGCCGTTATACAGCTTTCGTTTCTTGTCGGCCCTGCGACCGAAAGAGCGTTCAAACTCCGTGTGCGACGACAGCACGAGCACGCGCCAGTCGGGCGGAAGCGTCCGGCAGGCCACTCCAAATTTTCGATAAAGTTCCTCGGCCTCGGCCTTTTCCATCAAACGCTCGCCGTAGGGCGGATTTGTTACGACCTGGCCGTATTTGCCCTCGCCGCGGAAAGCCGCGGCGTCCGCGACTTCAAAGCGCACAACATCGTCAACTCCGGCTTTTCCCGCGTTGCTGCGCGCTATCTCTATCGCATGGGGGTCGATATCGGTGCCGAGAATATCGTACTTCCCGGTAAATTCTTTATCTATGGCTTCTCCGGCGGCGTCGGTCCATATCCTTGATGGAATATTTTTCCATTTCTGCGCGTCGAAGCTGCGATCCAGTCCTGGCGCGCGGTTCAGCGCCATGAGCGCGGCTTCTATCGCTATCGTTCCGCTCCCGCAGAACGGATCGCGGAACGGGTCCTTGCCACGGTAGCGCGAGAGCGTCACCATAGCAGCAGCAAGCGTCTCGCGAAGGGGTGCGGCAACCCCGACCGCGCGCCAGCCGCGCTTGTGAAGTCCGGCCCCGGAAGTGTCAAGGCAGAGCACGGCCTCGTCCTTCATTATAGAAAACTGTAGCTGGTATTTACTTCCAGTCTCAGGCAGAGTAATTTTTCCGCACTTCGCTCCAAGGCGCTCCGCCGCCGCTTTTTTAACTATCTTCTGACAGTCGGGCACAGAATGCAGAAGCGACGAAAGGCAGTAGCCCTTTACCGGGAACGCGCCGTTTTCCGGTATCCAGGTTTCGAGCGGCAGCGCCTTTACACCCTGAAACAACGCCTCAAACGTCGGAGCGGGGAAGCGTCCAAGCACTATTAGCACGCGCTCGCCGCAGCGAAGATTGATGTTCAGCCTAGCTATGTCTCCGACCGAGCCGGCGCAAAGGACGTGCCCGTTTTCAACGCGCACGTCACCGAGGCCGAGGCGCCTGACCTCGTCCCCGACAAGCCCCTCGAGCCCGAAGAGGCAGGGTATCATAAATTCGACGTTTTCCAAAACAATTCTCCTCCGTCGTTAAAAGGCAGCGACGCCGGGGCATTGCCGCCACCGATCGTTTACGCCTCTCAGAATTCTGCCGCCGCGGCGGTAGAATAAAATGAAATTATTTTGAGCCGCGGCCTATGCGTGGATAAAAATACTTTTTGAGCTGTAAACGCACGATTTATCCTTTATACAGACGGATAAATCGTGCGCTCCGGCAGGCCGCGGGCCCTTTGCCGAAAAAGCGAACGCTTTTTCGGAATATTGTTAAACTTCGGTTATGATCGGCAGCACCATCGGGCTGCGCTTGGTGGCCTTATAGAGGTAATTGCCGACGGCCGACTTGACGGAGCTTCGAAGCTCGCCGTAGTCCTTGCCGCGCATCTTTCCGCGTCTTCCGCTGACGACTTCCGCCGCCACGCCGCGAAGCTCTTTCATAATGTCCTCGGATTCCTTGACATAGATGAATCCGCGGGTGATTATCTCGGGATCGGCAAGCATGGAACCGTCCTGTGCCGAGAGCGTCATGGACACGACGACCATGCCGTCCTCCGCCAGATGCTTTCTGTCGCGCAGCACGACCGCGCCCACGTCGCCGACGCCGTAGCCGTCGACCATTATCTGCCCCGAGGGCACGGTGCCGTTGACTTTTATTGACTTGCCGGTCATTTCTATAACGCTTCCGTTCTCCGCGACGACGATGTTGCGCGGGTCCATGCCCATGCTCTGGGCAAGACGCGAATGTATCTGCAGATGACGCTGCTCGCCGTGCAGGGGGATAAAGAATCTCGGCGCGGTCAGCGCGTGGATTATCTTAAGCTCCTCCTGGCAGGCGTGGCCGGAGACATGCAGATGATGACCTGAGCCGTATATGACCTCCGCGCCGCGGCGGAACAGCTCGTTCACGACCGTGCTGACGGAGTTCTCGTTTCCGGGTATTGCGGAAGCGGAAATTATTATGCGGTCGCCCGAGCATATCTCTATCTGCTTGTGCGTGCCGAAGGCCATGCGGTACAGGGCGGACATTTCCTCACCCTGACTGCCGGTGGTCAGTATGACTATCTTATCCTTGGGCATGGTCTTGGCTCTTGCCACCTCAACGAGCAGCCCCTTAGGAATGTTCATGTAGCCGAGCTCAGTGCAGACCTTGACAATATTTTCCATGCTGCGGCCTGTGACGGCAACTTTGCGTCCGTACTTTTCCGCCGCGTCTATTACCTGCTGTATGCGGTGGACATTGGAGGCGAAAGAGGTCACGATTATGCGCTGCGTACAGCCGATAAACAGCCGGTCGAATGTGCTTCCGACGGTCTTTTCTGACATGGTGAAGCCCTCGCGCTCGACGTTCGTCGAGTCGCAAAGCAGCGCCAGTACGCCCTGCTTGCCGAGCTCGCCGAAACGTGCAAGGTCTATTATCTCGCCGTCTATCGGCGTCGAGTCTATCTTGAAATCGCCGGTGTGCACGACGGTTCCGAGTTTTGTCTTTATTGCGAAAGCCACGGAATCCGCAATGCTGTGGTTGACGTGAATGAATTCCACGTCGAATTTCCCGGCCTTTACATGCTGCCCGGCCTCGACCGTGGTCATCTTTGTCTGAGCCTTTAGCCCGTGTTCATCAAGCTTTAGGTTTATCAGCCCCGCGGTCAGGCGGGTGCAGTAGATGGGCATATTGACCTGGCGCAGAACGTAGGGTATGGCTCCGATATGGTCCTCATGTCCGTGGGTGATAAACAGTCCGCGTATGCGGCTCGCGTTCTTGACGAGATACGTCACGTCGGGTATGACCATGTCTATACCGTACATGTCGTCGCCGGGGAAAGCCATGCCGCAGTCGACGACGATTATGTCGCCGCCGAATTCGTACACGGTCAGGTTCTTTCCAATTTCATTGAGCCCTCCGAGAGGGATTACTTTAAGTTTTTCTGGCATTTAAGCACCTTCACTCCTTGCTATTAAGCGTTATGTATAGAAGTTCGGGCAACATACGGCATAAGGGCGTAGGAAAAAACCCGCGCGCCATGCGGAGACAGGCGGAACGCGCGGAAGACACACACAGCTCTTCCGTGAATCCCAAACATAAAAATATGTAACCGTCCCAACGCTCAAAAAGCGAAACTGCACCGGTAGCCGGGCGGCCCTGTACCGCCGCCGGACGCGCTGCGCGCATTTTTTGCCGTTTGGAACCCGTTTATTCCGCGGCCGCGGAGTTTAAGCCCCGGCCGAAAAACACATAAAAAGATGTCCTTGGACATCACGCTTTATAAAGTGTATCACAAATCGCCGCCGTTGTATAGCTTATTTTTAAAAATTATCAATCTTTCCTTTGCAAAACAACACTTTCCCGCCAGAAAATCCGACGTTTTTTGCTAAATTGTTCACACATGCCCGGTAGAATTCGTGCTGTACTAAACTAAATCATTATGTTATAATATAACATTGTATAAATACGGTCATATTTGTTTCCGCATGGCCTTTTTCGTAGGAGAAAGCTTTATGAATAAAAAAATATCCAGGCTCCTCGAGCCGGGACTTCAATTCTATTTCTTTGTAATGGCATGCTTTGCCGTGGCCGCCGCGTTTTACGATATACGCGTCGCGGCAGCGGAGGGCTGTATTATTGTCGCCATTTACATTTATTTCCACCGCAGCAGCGTAAGCCGCCGCAAGAGCATACTGCGCTACATTGAAAGCGTAACGTACAACGTAGACTCCGCCACCAAGGACACGATGCTCAACTCTCCGCTGCCCATGGTCATCTTCCGCCCGGAAACGCAGGAGATAATCTGGGGAAACGAGAGTTTCCTCTCTATCGCCGGGCAGAGCGACCATATATTTGACATGAAGATAGGCGAGGTCGTGCCGCGCTTCACTCCGCGCTGGCTACTCGAGAGCAAACGCGAGTGCCCGGAGCCGGTGGAACTCAACGGCCGCCGCTTCCGCGTCTACGGCAATCTCACCCACACCGAAGACTCCGCCGCGCGCGGCTTGCTCGCCACAACGTACTGGATAGACGTTACGGAGAGCGACGAAGCCATCCGCAAATACTCCGCCACCCGCCCTGTGGTCGCCATAATCATAATGGACAGCTACGAAGAGCTGATGAAAAACAACACCGACGCGCAGAAGAGCCAGCTTCTTTCCTCCATCGACTCAAAGGTCGGCGAGTGGGCGGCCTCCGCCCACGGCCTGCTCCGCAAGTACGACCGCGACCGTTATCTGTTCGTGTTCGAGGATCAGTTTTACGACCGATTCGTCGAGGATAAGTTTTCCCTGCTCGACAGCGTACATGAGTTTTCCGGCTCCGACGGCTCGCCGGTAACGCTGTCGATCGGTATAGGCAAGGACGACGACACCTTCGAAGCCCTGTTCCACAGCGCCTCGCTATCGATAGACATGGCGCTCTCACGCGGCGGCGATCAGGCAGTCGTCCGCAACCAGCTTAATTTCGAATTTTACGGCGGGCGCTCCAAGGAGACTGAGAAGCGCACGAAGGTCAAGTCCCGGGTCATGGCTTCCGCTCTCGGAGAGTTTATATCCGACGCAGACCAGATATTCATTATGGGGCACAGGGCGGCCGACCTCGATTCCTTCGGCGCGGCCGTCGGGCTTTGCTGCATAGCTAGAAAGCTCGGAAAAAGCGCAAATATCGTTATTAATCCCGACATCTCCGCAGCCGCGCCCATGATAGAGCGCGTGCGTTCGCTCGACGAATATAAAAACACTCTCATGGACCCGACCGAGGCTCTGCTCAAGGCGCACAGCGGCTCGCTCCTCATCGTCGTTGACACGAACCGTCCCGACATGACCGAGTCGCCTCAGCTCCTCGACGCCTGCAACCGCGTGGCCGTTATCGACCACCACAGACGCGCGGCGACCTATATCACCGATGCGGCGCTGAATTTCCACGAGCCTTACGCTTCCTCCGCCAGCGAGCTCGTAACAGAGCTCCTTCAATACCTCGTCGAACCAAGTGACATCATCAACGTCGAGGCCGAGGCGCTGCTCGCGGGCATCGTGCTCGACACCAAGAACTTCACCGTCCGCACAGGCGGGCGCACTTTCGACGCGGCGGCATATCTGCGACGCGCGGGAGCAGACACCACTGAAGTGCGGCGCCTGTTCCAGAACGACCTCGACTCGACCATAAACCGCTACGACATCATACGCCGCGCCAAAATGGTGCACGGAAACGTGGCCTTGGCCGCTGTCGATCTGCCGGTCGGCCGCATAACGGCGGCGCAGGCAGCGGACGAGCTGCTGCTGCTTGTCGGCGTCGGCGCATCCTTCGTCCTCACCCCGGACGACAGCGGCGGCGTCAACATCTCCGCCCGCTCGCTCGGCGACATCAACGTTCAGGTCATACTTGAATCGCTCGGCGGCGGCGGAAACGCCATGTCCGCCGGAGGCCGCATACCCAGCGCAACCGTGGCCGAGGTCGAGCCAAAGCTGCTCAAGATAATCGACAGCTATTTCGAGGAATGATGTATTTTCCATATTTTACCATATTTAAGAATTGAGGTTTTTATATGAAAGTTATTTTGCAGCAGGACGTTCGCGGCAAGGGAAAGAAAGGCCAGATGGCCGAAGTATCCGACGGCTACGCTAGAAATTATCTTATCCCGCGCAAGCTCGCCGTCGAGGCCACCGCCGACACCATGAACACGATGAAGATGCAGGAGAAAGCAAAACTTGCCGAGGAGGCAAGAAACAAGGTCGTCGCCCAGGAGACCGCCGAGAAGCTCAAAAACTGCGTTGTCAAGGTCAGCGCCAAATGTGGCGACGGCGGGAGACTTTTCGGAGCCATAACGAGCAAGGAGATATCCGAAGCTCTGCTGAAGCAGTACTCCCTCGACATTGGAAAGCAGAAGATAATCCAGGAAGAGCCTATCAAGAACTGCGGAAGCTACCAGCTCAAGGTCAAGCTCGGCTATGAGATAACCGCGACGCTCTACGTCGTCGTAAGCGAAGAAAAGTAAAACCGCTCCTCAAAAGTCTGCGGCGTGCGCGCCGCGAACTTTGCGAGGCTTTTACAGGGAGGCGAAACAATTGGACAACGAATTGCTTTATCGGCAGATGCCTCACTCTCTTGAGGCGGAGCAGGCGACCCTCGGCTCCATGCTCATCGACAGCGGATGTATAAAAAACGTCATGGACAGGCTTGTTCCCGAGGATTTCTATCTCCAGCAGAACCGCGAGATATTTGAGACTATATACACCATGTTCGCCTATTCCCGCCCGATAGACCCGGTTACCGTCGTCGAAGAGATGGAGAGGAACGGCGTCTACGACGATAAAACCACAAAAAATTACATACTCCAGCTGATGGAGATAACCCCCACTTCCGCGAACGTCATGGAATACACGGACATAGTACGCAGCAAATCACAGATGCGCGCTATCGCAACGGCCGCGGGCGAAATATCCTCGCTCGTTCAGGAGGGCGGCGACAGCGCCGCCATACTCGAGGCCGCAGAGCAGAAGATATACGCCGTCCGGCGCGGACGCGGAGCCCAGGAAATGACTCCGATAAGTTCCGTGCTCGAGGCTGTGCTCGACCGTCTGTCGGAGCTCTCGGCGAACGGCGGCACGATACCGGGGCTTACAACCGGCTTCTCCGTCATCGACGACAAGATATCCGGACTCAACAAATCCGATCTCCTGATACTTGCCGCCCGCCCGGGAATGGGCAAGACATCGCTGGCGCTGAACATTGCGCTCAACAGTGCGAAGGCTTCCGGCAAGACCGTCGCGGTGTTCTCGCTCGAGATGTCTAAGGAGCAGCTCGCTACGCGCCTTATCGCATCCGAGGCGCTGGTAGACAACAAGCGTCTCATACGCGGAGACCTGCGCGAGAGCGACTGGGCCAAGGTCGCGGAAGCGGCGGCGGCGCTGTCCCAGACCGATATACGCATAGACGACAACCCGCTGCTCACCGTTTCCGATATGAACGCAAAGTGCCGAAGGATAGACAATCTTGGCCTTGTCGTCATCGACTACCTTCAGCTGATGACTTCCGCCGGGGGCAGCAGCGGTTACTCGGGTGAAAACCGTCAGCAGGCGGTCAGCGACATATCGAGAATGCTCAAGATAATGGCCAAAGAGCTTCAGGTGCCGGTGCTGTGTCTATCCCAGCTGTCCCGCGCAAATGAAAAGCGCGACAACAAACGCCCCGTGCTCTCCGACCTTCGCGAATCCGGAGCGATAGAGCAGGACGCGGACGTCGTAATGTTTATCTTCCGCGACGACGTTTACAACGACGACTCGTCCAAACACAACATCGCCGAGCTGATAATCGCAAAGAACCGTCACGGCGACACGGGGAAGGTAGAGCTTCGCTGGATGCCTGAATACACCGCGTTCGACACGCTCGAGCGGCGTTATGATGAGGAATGACTTAAGTGAAATCAGAATTTCTTAAACGCTAGGGCATGCTGCCCGAGAGCGGCCTGGTGCTGTGCGCCGTGTCCGGCGGAACTGATTCGATGTGTATGCTGACGTGGCTTGGCGAGCTGTCCCAAAAGGGCGGTTTCACCGTCGCCGCCGCGCACTTCAACCATCACCTCCGCGGCGAAAACGCGGACCGCGACGAGGCCTTCGTCCGCGAATGGTGTGAAAAGCACAATATAGAATTCCGCTGCGGGCACGGCGACGTGCGCGCAGCCGCGCAGGAGCACGGCTGGACGATAGAGGAGGCGGCGCGGAACCTGCGCTACGCCTATCTCGAAAAAGCCGCCGTAGAGCTTGGCGCGGTCCGTATAGCGACGGCCCACAATGCCGAGGACAACGCCGAGACGGTGCTTATGAATCTCATACGCGGCACCGGCATGGAGGGGCTTACGGGAATAGCGCCCGTACGCGGGATATTCATACGCCCCCTGCTCGATACGACGCGCGGCGAGATAGAAGCGTATCTCAAATCCCGGGGAGTGCCGCACATCGAGGACGAGACAAACTGCGACCTTGAGATAACTAGAAACAAAATAAGGCACAGGGTCATGCCAGTCCTTCGCGAAATAAATCCCTCCGCCACCGACAGCATAAACCGCACGTCCGGAATACTGCGCGAGGAGAACAAGTACCTGAATCAGCTCTCCGCGCGCATAGTCAAAAGCGCCGAGCGCGAAAACGGCGGCGTTTCGATATCCCGGGACGAGCTCTGCTCGCTTCCGTCGCCGATGGCAAAGCGCGTTCTGCGCCGAATGCTGGCGCTGCTTCCGGTCGGAAAAAAGGACGTGACCGCGGGGCACATAGACGATATGCTGGCTCTCGCGAGAAACAGCGGGCCGTCGGCAAGACTCAATCTTCCCGGCGGCATACTAGTGCGCAATGTGTACGGCAGGCTGCGCGTCTCCCTTGTCTCGGGCGACGGGCCCGCGCTCGTCAACACGGCGCTTCCTCCCGTGGGCCGCGTGGACGCAGGCGCGTGGATAATAGAAACGCGCGTCGTCGACGGCGACGTTGCGAAAAAGGAAAACCGGCTCGTGCTGAACAACGACGCGATACACGACGCGGTGTTCGCGGACTCGAGGCACGAGGGTGACCGCATAACGCTCGCCGGCCGCAGCGGCAAGTCGCTCAAAAAACTGATGATAGACGAAAAGGTTCCCGCGGACGAACGGGATTCGATTCCGGTCATATTCGTCGGAGACCGCGCGGCCGCGGTATACGGACTCGGCGCGGACGGTGAATTTGCTCCGACGGCGGAATGCAGAAAGTTTGTTGTGGATTTTTTCCGCAAATAAACATAAACAATAATAAACAAGGATGGGATCTAATTTGAAAACCATAGAAACAGATATTGAGAGAGTGCTCGTGTCCGAGGCCAAGATAAAAGAGTGCGTGACACGCATCGGCGCGGCCATAGCGAGAGATTACGAAGATAAGGACCCTTTGTTCGTCGGCGTGCTTCGCGGCTCGTTTGTCTTTTTCGCCGACCTAATGAAGGTCTGCAATATTCCGAGCCAGCTTGATTTCATATCCGCCTCCTCTTATCAGAGCGGAACCGTCAGCTCCGGCGTAGTCAAGATATCCTACGACGTGAAGGCCAATCTTACGGGCCGAAACATAATCCTCGTCGAGGATATCCTCGACAGCGGCAACACGCTCTTCAATCTCAAGCATCACTTCATGGACAGAGGGGCGGCGAGCGTTAAGATATGCGCTCTGCTCGACAAGCCGTCCCGCCGCACCAAACCCATAACCCCGGATTACTGCGGCTTCGAGATACCCGACGAATTCGCCGTGGGCTACGGTCTTGACTACGCGGAACGCTACCGCAATCTCCCGTACATAGGCGTTTTGAAGCCCGAGGTCTATCAGGGCAAATGATTATCCCGCCGGATGCCGGTGAGGCGCAAAGGACTGATCGTAAAAATGAATTCCAATCCTAACACTGAAAACGACAAAAAATCCAGCCATTGGGGACGAAACATAGGCCTTTACCTGATTCTTCTTCTCATATTGCTGTGCATGGTTTTTCTTATCAACGGCAAAATCGGGGATTCTTCGCTTCCCTATTCGAGCGTGGTCGATATGTTCCAGCAGGAGAACGTCGAGTCCTTCTCCGTGGACGGAAACACCCTGACGATGAACCTCTATCACGACTACAACGGCAGCACTGTCGCCGTAAGCAAGCTGTACAGCGTCGAGATATTCCGCGACGACCTCGGAGACCTCATATCCAGAGAGTACGCGAGCGGAATAATTACTTCCTACGATTACCTGCCCGCGGCTTCCGCGCCCTGGTGGGCGATGTTCCTGCCCTATATACTCATCTTTGTCGTGCTGGGCGTGATGTGGTATTTCACCATGGCGCGCACCGTTGGCGGCGCAGCCGCGCAGAGCGACAGGACCGAGAAATTCGGCAAGGCGCGCACGCATGTGGGCATCTCCGGCGGAAAGAAAATCACCTTCGCCGACGTCGCCGGCGTGGATGAGGAAAAGGAGGAACTTCAGGAAATAGTGTCGTTCCTTCAGGACCCCGAAAAATATACGGCTCTCGGTGCCCGCATACCCAAGGGCGTTCTCCTCGTCGGCCCTCCGGGCACCGGCAAAACGCTGCTCGCCAAGGCGGTCGCAGGTGAAGCGGACGTTCAGTTTCTCTCGATCTCCGGCTCCGATTTCGTTGAGCTCTATGTCGGCGTCGGAGCATCGCGCGTGCGCGATCTTTTCGAGCAGGCAAAAAAAACCGCGCCCGCCATCGTGTTCATCGACGAGATAGACGCCGTAGGGCGCCAGCGCGGCACCGGCCTCGGCGGCGGCCACGACGAACGCGAGCAGACGCTTAACCAACTCCTCGTCGAGATGGACGGCTTCGGCAGCAACGAGGGCGTCGTCGTTATGGCGGCGACGAACCGCGTCGACGTGCTTGACCCCGCGCTGCTCCGTCCCGGACGTTTCGACCGTCAGGTATTTGTCGGTCTCCCCGACATAAAGGGGCGCGAGGAGATACTCAAAGTTCATACCAAAAACAAACCGCTGGCCGAGGACGTCGACCTGCACGTTATAGCGCAAAGCACCTCCGGCTTTGCCGGAGCGGACCTTGAAAATCTTTCAAACGAGGGCGCACTGCTCGCTGCGAGGAAAAATGAACGCGCGATAAGCATGGACGATCTGCGCGACGCGATGATAAAAGTCATTGCCGGTCCCGAGAAGAAGAGCCGCGTCATACCCGCGCACGAGCGCAGGCTCACAGCCTACCATGAGGCGGGGCACGCAATAGTGATACACTCGCTACCGAACTGCGACCCCGTGCATCAGATATCCGTCATTCCGCGCGGGCAGGCCGGGGGCATGACCATATCGCTTCCCGCCGAGGACAGGAGCTATATGTCGCGCAGCTATATGCTCGACGAGATAACCTCCCTGCTTGGCGGCCGCGTGGCCGAGAGCCTGATGCTCGGAGACATTTCCACCGGCGCGTCCAACGATATCCAGCGCGCGTCTCAGATGGCGCGCAAGATGGTGACGGCCTACGGCATGAGTGACGCCATCGGCTCCATTTCCTTCGAATCCGGGCACGACGAGATATTTATCGGCCGCAGCATGGCACAGCAGAAGAGTTATTCCGAAAAGGTCGCGGCACAGATAGACGACGAGATAAAGAAGATAGTCGACGGGGCTTACCGCCGCTGCGAGGACATCCTCGGGAACAACCGCGGCCTGCTCAGCCGCGTGGCGGATTATCTGCTCGAGCACGAGGTCATGGAGGCCGCGGAGTTTGAAAAGATGTGCGCCGCCCTGCCGGAAGCGGAATAACAAAAAGCGGACGGACATAAGCGCCGTCCGCTTTTTAGAGCGAGAAGCATTGAACCGGCGCCTCCCCTAGCCCCAAGAAAAATATTTCTAGCAAAGGAAGAATCAAATGCTTACAATAGGCTGCCACCTGTCGTCGACAAAAGGCTTCGCCGCCATGGGCGAAACCGCGCTCTCGATAGGCGCCGACACGTTCCAGTTTTTTACGAGGAACCCGCGCGGCGGAAAGGCCAAGGCTATCGACAAATCGGACGCGGACGCGCTTAGCGCGCTGATGCGTGAAAACAATTTCGGTAAGATAATCGCTCACGCGCCGTACACGCTCAACTGCTGCGCTCTTGACGCGCACATACGCGAGTTTGCGCTCAAGACCATGGCCGACGACTTGAGGCGCATGGAATATCTTCCCGGAAACTATTACAATTTCCACCCCGGAAGCCATGTCGGGCAGGGCGAGGAAACGGGCGTCGAGCTGATTGCAAAGACGCTTAACGCCGTGCTGTCGAAGGAGCAGAGCACGACCGTGCTGCTTGAGACGATGGCCGGAAAGGGCAGCGAAGTCGGCGGAACTTTTTCTCAGCTTCGCGCTGTCATCGACCGCGTAGAGCTTGAAGACCACGTCGGCGTCTGCCTCGACACCTGCCACGTCTGGGACGGCGGGTACGACATCGCGGGAGATCTAGACGGCGTTCTTCAAAATTTTGATAAAACCATTGGGCTCGCGCGGCTGAAAGCCGTGCATTTGAACGACAGCCTGAACCCGCTTGGAGCCCGCAAGGACCGGCACGCGCGGATAGGCGAGGGAGCGATAGGGCTTGACGCGCTCGCGCGCGTCGTGAATCACCCGGCGCTGCGCGATCTCCCGTTCTGTCTCGAAACGCCCAACGAACTCGACGGCTACGCGCGTGAAATCGCGCTGATGCGCGAAAAATACAAAGGATAGGGAATGGTCATAAAACATGAGACACGACCGCAATATAGTGCTTATCGGCATGCCTGGCTCCGGCAAGAGCACCGTCGGCGTAATCCTCGCGAAAACGCTCGGCATGGATTTTGTCGACACCGACCTGCTTATCTGCAAGCGCGAAAATTCGACGCTTCAGGAAATACTGGATGCAAAGGGGCTTGACGAATTTCTCAATATCGAGGAGGCCGCCGTGCTCGACACCGACTTTCACGGAACCGTCGTCGCCACCGGCGGGAGCGTTCCGATAAAGGACAGCGCGATGACGCATCTAAGGTCGAACGGCACGATAGTTTTTCTCGACGTTCCGCTTACCGAGCTTGAGCGGCGGATAAGCAACATCGTTACGCGTGGAATAGCCTTCGCGCCCGGCCAGACGCTGGCCGACATATACAAGATACGCCTG
Organism: Oscillospiraceae bacterium; assembly: GCA_034926415.1. Classification (GTDB taxonomy): domain Bacteria; phylum Bacillota; class Clostridia; order Oscillospirales; family Oscillospiraceae; genus JAYFRC01. The sequence continues at coordinate 2,018 of JAYFRC010000064.1, read as the reverse complement.
CCCATTTACAGGCGCTGGGCGGATATAAGCGTCACCGCTGGCGGCGGCGAAACCACTACCGAGCAGATGGTGGAACAGATAGTCAGAAACCAGCTCGATTAAAGAAAAGGAAAGGTCATGGCAATGGAAAGTATCAAAAACGTAAGGAACGACGCCGTGATAAACGCCATTGCGGCGCTTAAGGACGGCGGCAAAGAGGCTCAGAACGCAATGACGGAGGCGCTCGTCCGCGCCGAATTTCTCGTGCCCGTTATTGACCCGTTCAACGGCAAGCACAAGATACCCGATGACGAGCTTCCGCCCTTAACAATAAAAAATTCCGAGGGTAAGCTCTGGATACCCGTGTTCACCGACTGGACGGAGCTGACTCGCAACAATAACATAATGCTGACGCGCCATGTAGTTAAGGCCGATATGTCCGACTGCTTCGGCTATATAGTAGGGCGCGATAAACTCGAGGGCGTGACGATAAACCCGTTTGGAAAAGCCATGACTCTGCCGCGCGGGCTCGTGGAAAATCTCGCCAAATTCTGGAGCCGAGTGAAAACAGCTGAAATTAACGGCGAGAACGCGCCGAAGGCCGGAGGGCCACAGCAGATACGCCTTTCCGTACCTAAGGAGTATCCCGACTGCGTACGCCCGTTTCTCATCTCGGGAATGAAGAAGATACCCGATGTGTCGCGCGCGTGGATGTGCAGAGTCCAGCCCGAGGACGACAAGGATTATACCTGGCTCGTCATCGTCGAGTCAGAGCATGGCGTCAAAGGCCGCGAGGAGCTTTTCCGCAATGCCGCGCAGTCGCTGCTCCCCTGCGTCGACAACCGCAACATCGGTTTTACCGCGACGTCCGACCAGTTCAAGGGCATCATTGAAAACGCCGAGCCCATCTATACCCGCGGAATGGACGAGGACGAGCTCAAAAGTCTTTAATGTTCCGTCGATAAAAACGTTCTTCACGAAAAATTTTCGTGAAGAACGTTTTGTTAAAAAGCGGAACAAAGCTATCCGTCTACGCCTCAGTTAAAGAATGGACGAAGGCCACTTACAACGGCATGACCGGGTGGTACGCAAACGGCTGTCTGTTCCGGTGCTGACGTGACCTGATTGGACACAGAAAAGCCCCGCTCACGGGCTTCCGTGAACGGGGCTAATTTTTTGAGAGGAAAAAGAACAGTCGCTTCATGTATTAAACATTAAGCAAACCTCGGATCGGGAAGACTGCGGTCATACACTTTCAGGTTGCCTGTTTTGTTATATTGGCACCTCTATTTCCCACCTCGACCGCTCCATCTTCAAGTGAAATGTATGGCGAAAATTCAACGGTCTCCTCATTATATACGAAACGAATTGTTACATCAGCAAAAATATCACTTATATTGCACTGAACTATAAAGGGAGAACACTCTTTTTCTTCAAATATCAAGGATGACCCCATAGTCTGCATGTCATTTTTGTACAATGAAACACTCATGGTTGAATATCTCGGTATCACGAGATAGTATTCACCCTCCGAAATATAGTGAATCGGAATGTTTTCGCTATCTAAATAGTTTTGTGTATAAAACGACAGGTCATTAATCTCATCATACCCCAAATATGCCACAGCATATAGTTGGTCTTTCTCAAAGGGTATGGATTCAATGTTGCTGATTTTTGAATCGGAATTGGCTTGCTGCATCTGAGAACACCCGGATAATAATACGAAAGCAGAAATTATAACTACAAAAAAAGCGGCTGGTCTTTTCATTGTGATTACACTCCATTAATTAAAAATATATATTTAATAAGTACATTACCTTTGAGCTTCGCGGTATTGCTATGATATGCACCGTGCGGCGCTTCTCCGCCATTGTTGACCGATGGCCACCCACAGCCAATTATACTTTTCCCCTATAATAGCATTAAATGCAACAAAATCAAAGAATCAATTGCTAACGGGTTACTAGCAAATACCATATTTCGCCAAAATTCTAAGATAAATAAAAACCCTCAGAGCCTTGCGGCTCTGAGGGTTTACT
>JAYFRC010000089.1:0-2165 GCA_034926415.1 Oscillospiraceae bacterium | reverse complement strand
GGCGGGCGCGTCTTGTTGCATGGCGGATTTTTCAGGCGCGGCGGTGGGGGGCTCCGGCGGCGCGTCCTCGTCCGAAAACGGGGGCGGCGCGGCGTCCTGCGTTTCGCTTTGCGCTACCGGTTCGTCCCAGGGCGGAACGTCTTCAGCCGGTGTCTCCGGAACGGGCGTTTTTTGGACGGTCGTAGCTTCCGGAATTTTTGTCGTATCGGCCGGTGCAAAAGAAGCGTTTTGCAGGGCGGATTCCAGCTTTTCAACGCGGGACGCAAGAGCCGTGAAATCTCCGGAGAGCGACGGGTCGCAAAGCCGCAGTATGCAAAGTTCCGTGTCGGTGCGGCGGCTGCCGCTGTACTGGAGGCGGGCGGAGGCGTCCTGAAGAGCGGATGCGGCGGCAACGAGCCTCTCGGCTCCCGCGCGCTTTCCGAGCGCGGCCATGGTAGCGCCGTCGTAGCCTCCGGTGAGAAGCGCCTCGCCGCCCTTCGGCGCGACCTTCATGATTATAAGATCGCGGGCGAGCGCCGAAAGCGACGAGAGCACGGAGCCCATGTCGCGTCCGCCGTCGTATAGTTCGTTGAGTATCGAAAGCGCCTTCGGCGCGTCGGAAGATAGCACGGCGTCCATCAACGCGGCGGTCTGGATGTTCCCGGCAAGGCCGAGAATGTTAAGCACGGCCTGCGCGTCTATCGTTCCGCCATATGCGGCGCACTGGTCGAGAAGCGATAACGCGTCGCGCAGAGCGCCGTCCGCAAGGCGGGATAAAAGCTCCGCGCCGTCGGGCGCGAGGTCGATGTGTTCCTGCTGTGCGACGAAAGAAAGGCGCTTCGCAATGTCCGCGGGCATAATGCGCTTGAAAGAAAACCGCTGACAGCGGGAGAGTATTGTAGCCGGGACCTTGTTGAGCTCGGTCGTGGCAAGTATAAATATAAGGTGTTCGGGCGGCTCCTCGAGTATCTTCAGCAGCGCGTTGAACGCGGCCGTCGAGAGCATGTGCACCTCGTCGATGATATATACGCGTTTTTTGACGTTTGCCGGAGCGTACACGGCCTCGTCGCGCAGAGCGCGCACCTGGTCGACGCCGTTGTTGGACGCGGCGTCCAGCTCCAGCACGTCGAGAAAACCGCCGCTTTCGATGCCACGGCAGCTTTCGCACTCGTTGCAGGGGTTGCCGTTCACGGGACTTGTACAGTTCACGGCCTTGGCCAGTATTTTGGCGCAGGTGGTCTTGCCGGTGCCGCGCGTACCCGTGAACAGGTAGGCATGTGACAGGCGCCCCTCGGCGACCTGACGCTTGAGCGTATCGGTTATGTGAGCTTGTCCGACGACGTCCTCGAAGGTCTTGGGACGCCATTTGCGATACAGAGCCTGATACATCGACCCGCCTCTTTCGTTAAAGATAAATGGTTACAAATATGCGGAAAACCCTCCGCAAGCATCCGCTTTCAGACTCGGCACCCCCGCGGCACATGGAATCTCCGTTTAATGCTGCTCGGTTCCCCGCCTGACATGATTCACGGAGCGCCATTGCGCGGGACCGAAATTCTTTCCGCGAATGCTTGCGGAGGACTTTCCGCAAAGTGGATTTATTATACCGCACCGGGCCGCGTTTGGCAACAGCAACACAAAATTTTCGACTTTCGGGTCTTTACACGCGGTTTTTTTATGGTATAATACTACCGTTGCACGGAAGTATTATGCGGAAATAGCGCATCTACCTCACTGCAAAGCCGCAGCCGGCGGCGATGTTATATACCGCGTCTTGTGCCGCGGTATGATAATACCGTTGTAATAGACATAGACAATGTGCACGGCAAAATTCAATATGGGCCTGTAGCTCAGCTGGGAGAGCAAGCTATCCGCAAAGCGGGCCCTGACCACCTGACAACTTGCACAAAGCAAAATCCGAAAATTGAACAGATTAAACAACTTGGGGGCGTAGCTCAGCTGGGAGAGCGTACGGTTCGCATCCGTAAGGTCGAGAGTTCGATCCTCTTCGTCTCCACCACGAAAGCCGCAAAATCATAAGATTTTGCGGCTTTTTTATAACTTTTTGGAGGATTTTGAGGGCCTGCGAACCTGCCGTTTCCACGCTTTTTCGTAAAATTGACCCCGCCCGGTTCGCATTCTATTTTCCCATGTGAAAAAGAGGGCAAGAATTGACTCAAAAGCCA
>JAYFRC010000043.1:0-73160 GCA_034926415.1 Oscillospiraceae bacterium | reverse complement strand
GCGCATATGCAGATGCGCCATCGCCGCGCCCGCTTTCCAGCAAGCGTAGACATCCTCGGATATCTCCTCCGGGGTCATCGGGACGTTCGGGTTGTTCTCCTTCTTCGGCCATGCGCCGGTGGGTGCTACCGTTATGATGCGTTTGTTCTTTAGGTCTGCCATTTCATATATCTTCCTTTCAAATCAAAGAATTTCCAAATTGACGGCGGTCTTGTTCGAAAGCCCTTGGCATTCGAACAGGAATTTTATTTGCCGTACAGCATGCGGATGAGGTAGCTGTTGAGATCCTCGCCGCAGGCCTTCATCTGCTCGGGAGACCACTTCTGGAATCCCTCTCCCGTCTTGAATCCAAGCTTGCCCTCCTTGTTGAGCTCGACAAGCAGCGGGGACGGCTCGTGGGAGTCCTCAAGATAGGGCAGAACGTACTTGTGTATCGAAAGGGTCAGGTCGGTGCCGCACAGGTCGGCGTTCTCCATGGGAGAAAGCTGGGGCAGGCGCAGTCCGAAGGAATTCTTGATGGCGATGTCGACGGTAGCCGCGTCGGCGATACCGTGCTCGACAATGGAGATTGCCTCGCGCCAAAGAGCGTGCTGCAGACGATTCGCGATGAAGCCCGGGACGTCCTTCTTGCAAAGGCAGGGTTTCTTGCCTACTTTTGTCAGCACTTCCATAACTGTGTCCGCGGTCGCGTCGGTGGTGGCGTCGGTCTTGACGACCTCGACCAGAGGGATAAGATGTCCGGGATTCCAGAAGTGCGTGCCGCAGAAACGGTCTCTGTATTTGAGATTCTGGCTTATCTCGGAGGGACTCATAACGGAGGTGTTGGTGCAGAAAATGCACTCCTTGCTGCAGCGGGCCTCGAGTTTTGCGAAGGTGTCCTGCTTGAGCTTCATGTCCTCGAAGACGGCCTCAATAACGAAGTCCGCGTTCTTGACGCCTTCAGAATCGATGTCCTGAGTAAAGCTTATGCGGGACAGGCGCTCGCTGAGCTCGTCGGGAGTAACGATGCCCTTTTCAACAAGCTGTTTGGTATTGACGCGGATGCCTCCCTCAATATCAACGCTGTTGATGTCGTAAATCGTGATGTTGTAGTCCTTGCAGGAGGAAAATACGAAGGCAATGTTCTTGCCCATCATTCCTCCGCCCATGATAAGGATGTTCTTGATATTTGCCATGGTTTGCTTATCCTTCCTTTCTCTCATTCAGCCGACATGTCTGTCGGCATGATTGCATTCGCCGCCATAACACAGTGCAAAACCCGTGCCACCAGACGTAAAAAACACATAAAGGCGTTGGAACCGCATTTTACGGTTCCAACGCCTTATATAGGGTATGTTTCTATTTTGCATCATGTTGCAAAATAGAAACGAATTATAGTTTTAATTTTGCAACATTTCCCGCTTTTTCATTGATATGTTAAGCGTTTAACCATCTTTTTTGTGCAATTTGCGCCAAAGCACTGAGCGGTGTATCCCAAGCTTGTCCGCCGCTTCCTGTATATGACCGCCGCATTCGCCGAGCACCTGATTGATATAACGCTTTTCAAATTCGTCCGAAAACTGCTTCAGGCTGTCGTAATGCGGAAGCGGTGTGTTCGGCGTCTCGCAGATGTATGTGGCCATGGTTTCGGGAGAATAGTTTGCCGTCGGCACGGGTGTAAATACGAGTTCGTTTCCGAGGCTGACGACGTAGATACGCTCCACGACGTTGCGCAGCTCCCTTATGTTCCCCGGCCACGGATGCTCCAGCATCGTCTTTAGCGTCACGTCGGCAAAGACCTTGCGGGTGTTGTATTTCTCGTTCAGGCCGCGAAGGAATGACTCGGCCAGCGGGATAATGTCGTCCGGGCGGTCGCAAAGGCGCGGAAGCGTTATGGGGAACACGTTGAGCCGGTAAAACAGATCCTCGCGGAATTTCCCCTCGCGCATCATCTCGCGGAGATTTTCGTTAGTCGCGCAGATTATGCGTATGTCTATCGGGATGTTCGCCACGCCTCCGACCCTGCGTATTTCGCGGTTTTCTAAGGCGCGCAGCAGCTTTGACTGGAGCGCCATCGGCATCTCGCCTATCTCGTCGAGAAACACCGTGCCGCCCTTGGCCGCTTCAAACAAGCCTATCTTGCCCTTTGAAAGCGCGCCGGTGAACGAGCCCTTTTCGTAGCCGAAAAGCTCAGATTCGAGCAGGGAGTCCGGTATGGCGGCGCAGTTTATGCTTATGAACGCGTTATCCGCGCGCTGGGAACGGTCGTGGATGAGGCGCGCCATTATATCCTTGCCGGTGCCTGATTCTCCGTATATGACTACCGTCGTATCGGTGGACGCGACGGCGTTGATGTTCGCTATGACCGCTTTCATCGCCGGGCTGTTCGCTATGACGTCGCTCTGGTTCTGCAGGCGCAGATAGTCCAACTCTCGCATCAGGTGAAGGTTCTTCTCGCGCTCGGCAGACATGTATTTTTCCCACTCCGCGCTTTTTGCCTCGCTCATGTTGTTTGTGACGACCATTACGACGTCGCCGGCGGCGTTGAACACCGGAACGCTCTGCGAAGCGCTGCTGTCCGATACTCCGGGGCTCCACAGCGTGGCGATGACCTCCTTGCGGTTTTGTATGGCCTCCATAACGGTTGAGCGTTCGTACATTCCGCTTTTGACAAGATCCTGTACATTTTTGCCCCAAAGCTCAGGCACGGAGCTTTTAAGGCGCTTCGCTCCAAGTTCGTTGACGAAGATGACCTTGCCATCTCCATCGGTCACAAATATTGATTCCTGATAATATATGCGCAGAGCGTCCAGTATCTCCTGAGCCGTGAATTCTCTTTGCATTTGCGCGCTCCTTCCGTATCAGTCGCCGCCGAAAAGCGCCAGCGTCCGCTGGACGGCGTCGGCGTCGAGCTGCCGCTTTCTGTTGAGGATGTGGTTTCTCAGTCTGATTATCTCGCTGTCGAGCACGCACATCGGAGTTTTGCTATCTATGGAGTCGGTATGGATACCGGTTCCCGGCACGGTGAATATCACCATGGGGTAAACAGCCGCCGAAAACGCTGCATTCTTGTCCTTCATGTATTCGCGCACGGCGTCGGCCGTTGCGTCGGCCTGTATCAGAGGGTTCGGTATCTTTTTAGTCACGTCGTTGTCGGTGACGCCGAGATACGACACCTTCCACATACGCTTGAAACCGACGGCCTCTATCTTCGTACCCTCGCTTTTCGTCGTGAGCGGGAACACCCCCGTGGGTCCGACGACAAGCAGGTCGGCGTACAGCATCTTTCCGCCCGAGCCAAGTTTCACATTTTTAAGTATCTCAAATTCGTCGCCGAGCTCATTTTCGAGCACCTCACATACGGCCTTCTCGCCGCGGAGGCTCGCAGTCGTATCGGCCTGGTCGGTGTAAAACCGCTTAGCGAATGTCGCACAGGCGGCGAAAACGAGTATCGACACCGCGCCTATCGCCGTGAAGCTGCCGCTTGTAACCTTGCCGTGCGCCACGAACGCAAACCACAAAAAGATGGCCAGCGCCGCTGCGCCGAGCACGATCATAGCAATATACTTCCGCGTCTGAGCCTTTATCCTCTCGCTGCCGTTTAATTCCTTCACCTTCGCCATCTGCGGTCACTCCTTATACCTTTTCTATTTATTACCGGGGAATAATGTTGCGAATTTGCATCTTCACGGCACAGTTATAACACATTCCCAATGTAAAAGTCTATAAATATTTTATGGTAAAACCATAAGCTTTACAATTTGGGCCAAAACATGTATACTTATCTCCATATTACTGGAAAGGGTTTGGAATTTTAATGTATACAGTGAATATTGTACCCAAATTCGTCTTCGCCATCATTCTTCTGCTCGCAGTGCCCCTCATTTCCGGGTTTATATACAATACCTTTGACGCCAAACGCAAGGCAAAGAAAGAAGCCGCCATCGCCGCGTTCGAGACCGAAGGACAGGGGCTAAACATATACGGGTTCCCGTTTGCTGACGGCGGCGAGATTTCGCTTTCCTCCAAGCGCGGCGGAGTCGAGTTTTCCCATGGTGAGGATTCCATAAAGCTCCCTGCAAAGCGCATTGTTTCCGCCTCGGAGATGAACGCGGAGGAATTCGCGGCATACGCGGAATCTCATCGGGTTTCCGCCTCCGTCGACAACGCAGGACGCGTTCTCGTTATGGAATACCGCTCCTCCGAGAGCGTACCGAAATTCCTTGCTCTTGGAATTGACAACGCCGAAACCTGCTCCGCTCTCTGCGGCTCCATATCGCATTTTGCCTACGGAAAACCAATAGCTTCCGACGAGTGGAACAAGCTCGCGCTGTGATACCCGCGCGATGCGATAAAATCAATATTAAATCATGGGCCGGCCCCCGCGCGGAATGTTCCGCACCGGGGCCGGCCCTTTTGTCCTTCATAATCAGACGCGTTTTGTTTATATTTAACTCCGACGCCGCTATTCAGGTCTCTCCAAATGGCCTTTTCTTTCTCTTAAGCTCCACGGCCTCTTTCCCCGTAATGTGCTCGGGCTCGAGCACGAGCGTGCACACGCGCGGCAGCGCGCCTTCCACTTCGGCCTCGCGGCCCTTTTCAAACGGAGAATACTTTTCGGCAAGCGTATCCAGCGCGGCGCGTTTTCCCGCTTCGTCGGCAATAGCGCGGACGCGGCCAAAGACGATGACGCTCCGAAAATATGTAGTATATTTCTCCGGCACTACCTCGTCGCTGTCCACGACGCAGAACGACACCTTGTCGCTCCGCTGCAGCGCGTCCAGCTTGTGCCCTGTCTTCGCACAGTGAAAATATATCTTCCCGTCTGCGAAGACATAGCTCAGCGGCACTGCGTAGGGGTAGCCGTCGTCGCCCGAAACGGCGAGCACCCCCGAAGTTCCGCGCGCGAGTATTTCCGCGCACTCCGTATCCGTCAGCTTCTGATTTATTCTGCGCATTTCCCTGAACATGAACATCTCTCCCGTCTTTTACCGCCGGACAAATAAAATCGCCCGGGCCACGATGCCGCTTTTTTCTTCTCCCATATATGCAGATATTTCGGTTTCAAGCATACCATGTCCAAAAACAAATGGAAAGCCCCGTAAGTTTTTCAACCAGCCATCCTTTGTTGCCGCTTCGCGGGCAAATCCGGCATTTGATACGCTCCGACAGCAGACGCCGGATTTGTACCTGATAAATTTTTCAAAAATTTTAAGAGTTTTTCAGCTCCGTTTTAGTTTTCTTTGGTATTTTATATCCGAGGCCAAGAGAAACAGGCTCTTTGACTTCTTCTCTTTTCGTTGGAACTTGTGCAAGTTTTCTTGTACAGTTTCTAAATTTCTCTCTCTTTTCCCCAAAACAAGAAAATGTCCCGGCGGCTTCGTCACCCGCCGGGACGTTTTCTTTTTATTTGCTGAAAACGCCCCTGCTTGTGGAGCAAACGGGCGCGGCTCATATCTCCGCTATAACTCCGCCCGCGACAAGCTCGTCGCCGTCGTAGAGCACGGCGCTCTGCCCTCTTGTAAGCGCTCTCTGCGGTTTGTCGAACACGACGCGGACGCGGCCCCCGCCGAGAGGATACACCGTTGCCTGAGCCTCGCTCTGGCTGTACCGCGTTTTCGCCGTCACGCGGAGCGGCGACGACGGTTCCGCCGCGGAGACCCAGTTGACCTCCTCGGCGACAAGCTCCGAGGAATAAAGCGCCTCCTCAGGGCCGAGGACGACGGCGTTTCTTTCCTCATCTTTTCGCAGAACGTAGAGCGGGAAATCGCTTCCCCCGACGCCGAGGCCTTTTCTCTGCCCCGCAGTATAGGCGGCAAGTCCCCTGTGGCGGCCGAGCACTCGGCCTTTTTCGTCCACGAAATCGCCCGGCTCCATAGCCACGCCGCGCTTTTTAAGAAAAGACGCATAGTCCCCGTCCGGGACGAAGCATATATCCTGGCTGTCCGGCTTTCCGGAATTTATCAGGCCGCGCGCCGCGGCCATGGCGCGCACCTCGCTTTTTTCATATTCTCCTAGCGGAAGAAAAAGCCGCGAGAGCTGCTCCTGGGTCAGCGGATAGAGCACATAGCTCTGGTCCTTGCGCTTGTCCTTTCCCTTTTTCAGTACGTACCGTCCTCGCTTTTCGTCGAAGGCGACGCGAGCGTAATGACCGGTCGCTATATGTCCGAAACCGAGCATATCCGCACGCTCCAGAAGCTTCGCGAACTTGATCGTTCTGTTGCAGTCGATGCAGGGATTGGGCGTGCGCCCGGAGCCGTACTCAGCCGCGAAGCGGTCTATCACGCAGCGGCTGAAATCCTCCTTGAAATTGTAAACCGAAAACGGTACGCCTATCTTGGCGGCCACCTGGCGCGCGTCCTCCACGTCCTCAAGGGAACAGCAGGTGCGGCCCGCCGGCAGCCCTATGTCTTCGTTGTCGAAAAGATGGAGCGTGGCTCCCGCCACATCGAAACCCGCGTCTCGCAGCAGCATGGCGCAAACGGAGCTGTCCACTCCGCCGCTCATTCCGACAAGCACCTTTTTATTTTCCATCGGCTCCGCCTCCCTCGCCAGAAAATTGTACCATACTTCACGTTTTTATGATATACTTAATTAAACCGAATCAAACCTAAAGTGGATTTTTTGCCGCACGATGAAAAAGCAAGGAGGCGCTCCATGAAAAGCGACATTGTTATAACTATAGGACGCCAATACGGAAGCGGAGGACGGCTTATCGGCAAGGCGGTCGCCGAGAAGCTCGGCATACCTTTTTACGATAAGGAACTTATAGACCTCGCAGCGAAGGAATGCGGCTATTCGCCCGAGTTCATCAAAGCCAACGAGCAGCGCGCGGCTTTCGGATTTCTTTCAAATCTCGCAGCTCAGGGCTTTTCCTACTCAAAGGACACTCTTCCACCGGCGGACACTCTCTTTATCGCCCAGTGCAAGGTTATTCAGGACATCGCGGAAAAGGGGTCCTGCGTCATCGTTGGACGCTGCGGCGACTATGTCCTCCGCGACAGAGCTGAAACCTTCCACGTGTTCATCCGCTCCGACATGGCTCCAGCGATAAAGCGCGTGACCGAGGACTATGGCGTGAGCGCAGACCAGGCCGTAGCCGAGATAAAGCGCATCAATAAGAACCGCGCTGCCCACTGCCGCCGCTACACCGACCGCACCTGGGGTGCCTGCGAAAACTACAACATGATGCTTGACAGCTCGATATTCGGCGTTGACGGAAGCGCCAGGGTCATACTCGCAGCCGTAGAGGAAGCGTTCAAAAAATAGAAGCAAATACTTAAACGGCGCCGCTGTGCATTTTCACAGCGGCGCCGTTTTTTAGCTTATGAAGTGTTCAGAACAGCTCCGGCTCGGCGCGCCTTACGTAGCCGGCCTCGAGCTCGCGCATATGGTATATGTATTTTTCGTCGTCGTAATACTTCGCCCCGACGGGGCATTTCTTGACGCACGCGCCGCACTTTATGCATATCCCGCTCACGTTCGACGGGTCGAGCGCGTCTATCGAGCCCATCGGGCACAGGCTGGCGCAAAGCCCGCAGTTCGTGCATTTGTCGGAGGTCCTTGGCTTTACTTTCAATATGTTCACGGGGTTTCCCGCTCTGTCCCTTGGAGTATAATACGGGCGAAGCGGAGTGCAGCCCCTGACATCGACCGGGCTTTGCGCATTTCCGGATACAAGCCTTTCGCAGGCCATAGCCGCGAGCTTTTCCACGGCGGCCATGTCCCCTCCATCGGGACGGTGCGCACCGAGGATGCAGGAAAACGAGTGCTCGCCTATAAACGCTCCGGCGGCAATGGTATGAAACCCGTCATCTTCAAGAATACCGCGAAGCTCGATGAGCGCGTCGTCGAAATTCCTGTTGCCGTATAGCACCAGCGGCACGGCCGCCGCTCCGCCGCCGACAACCTTTTTCGTAAGGTACGGCAGCAGCACGTTCGGCACGCGTCCGGCATAGACCGGAACACCGAAAACCACCGCGTCGCCTTCGCCGAAGGACAGTTCCGCATCTCTGGCGGCGGGAGGGGTGAAATTGAACGATGCGCAGGACGCGCCAAGCGTTTCGGCCATACGCGCCGCCGCTGCGGTCGCGACCTTTTCGGTCGTTCCGGTACCGCTGAAATAAACTGCGGTAACTCGTTTTATATCATATTTCATAATTCTCAGGCCCCAATACGTCGGACATTTCCATAAGCACGTGGTTGTAGCCTCCGGCGTAGTCGAACGCGGGTTCCTCGACATTGTGAACTCCGCTTCTCTTATTGGGTATAGCGACGGTGACCTTTGTCCCGCCCGCTCCGGACTCGACGAATATACGGCCGCCGTGCCCCTCGGCAATGCGCCTGCATATGGGAAGCCCGAGGCCGAGCCCTTCGTGCGGCCGGGCTTCTTCCCCGGTCTGCGCATAATGCGAAAACAGCCGCTCGAGCCGCTCCGGCGGGATGCCGCAGCCCGTGTCAGTCACGCTGAGTATCGCGTTCGGCTTTTCGTCTTTCAGCTCGATTGTTATCCGTCCGCCTCGCGGAGTGAATTTTGCGGAGTTTGAAAACAGGTTCAAAAGCAGCCGCTCCATCATCGTCCGCTCGCAGGCGAGGATGAGTCGTTCCTTCGCGCACAAAAATTCAAGCGCCACGCCGCGGTCGACTTCAAGCGCCGGAGCGAGAGACTCGCACAATTCTCCGCAGAGCTCGGCGAGATCGACGTCCGCGCACGGGAATCTGCTTGGATCCGAGAGCTTTTCCGCTGCGCTCATGTTTCCTATGATGCGGAGCAGTCTGTAATAGCTTTTCCGCGCCAGAGGAGGAACGGCGCCATTCGTGGCCGTGCCTACGCCTATGCACTCGAAAACCGTGCTGAGCGGTTCTCTGAGCTGCTCCGCCACTCCGGAAAGCAGCTCGCTTATCAATCTTTCAAGATCAATGCTTTCCTTTCCGTCCACGATGCTCCGCCTCCTTTCCCTATATTGAAATAATATGAACCGGCACCCGCTTTCGTATACGGTCCGGACACTGGTAAAACCCGCCTCGTTTCGAAAGAACCGAGGCGGATCTTGCAGTCATATACACAATCATAGCAGAAAAGCGCAAAAAAGCAACGGCAGCAAGGGCATGGTCAAAATAAATATGCGTGATTTGTATAATTTGTATAAATAAGCTATACCTTTTTCTCCCGCATGAGTTATAATATTATGGTAAAATTCATCATGGTAAAATCCTAAACTCCAATAAATTTCAAGGAGGAACTGCAATGAGTATCAAAATCGGCATCAATGGCTTTGGCCGCATAGGCCGCCTCGTCCTGCGCGCGGGTATCGATCGCTCCGGCGTCGAGTTTGTCGGTGTCAACGACCCGTTCATAACCCCCGACTATATGGCTTATATGCTGAAATATGACTCTGTTCACGGCCGTTTCAAAGGCACTATCGAGGCCAAGGCCGATGCTATCGTCGTCAACGGCCACGAGATAAAGGTCTTTAACGAAATGGATGCAAAGAACATTCCCTGGGGCAAAATCGGCGCCGAGTACATCGTTGAAGCCACCGGCATCAACCTGACCAAGGAGAAGAGTCAGGCGCACATCGACGCAGGCGCGAAGAAAGTCGTCATGTCCGCTCCGTCCAAGGACGACACCCCGATGTTCGTCATGGGTGTCAACAACAAGACTTACGATCCCTCGATGACCTTTGTCTCCAACGCTTCCTGCACCACCAACTGCCTCGCTCCGCTTACCAAAGTCGTCAACGACGCGTTCGGCGTTGAGATGGGCCTCATGACCACCGTCCACGCCGTAACCGCCACGCAGAAAACAGTCGACGGCCCGTCCAAGAAGGACTGGCGCGGCGGCAGAGCCAGCAACGGCAACATTATTCCCTCCTCCACCGGCGCCGCCAAGGCCGTGGGCAAGGTCATCCCCGAGCTCAACGGCAAGCTGACCGGCATGTCGCTCCGCGTTCCCACGCTCGACGTATCCGTCGTCGATCTGACCGTCCAGCTCAAAAAGCCCGCTTCCTACGACGAGATCTGCGCGGCGATGAAGAAGGCTTCCGAGGGTGAACTCAAGGGTATCCTCGGCTACACGGACGAGTCCGTCGTCTCCTCCGATTTCACCGGCGAGACCTGCACCTCCGTGTTCGACGCGAAGGCCGGCATCGCCCTGACCGACAAGTTCGTGAAGCTCGTGGCATGGTACGACAACGAGGCTGGCTATTCCAACAAGGTCGTCGACCTCATCCAGTATATGTACTCCGTCGACCACAAGTAAAATTTTTCAATACTGCCTATAAAAAGAGCGCGTTAAAAACGCGCTCTTTTTTGCGCCCCTTCTTCATCGGGCGCCGCTTTGTTCTCCGTCAAATAAAAATGTTTTAAGATTTCCGTCACAAAATTCCCCGCGCGCCGTTATATTATATGGACACGAAAATAAGCTCCCAAAATTCTTTCGGATGTGCTAAAGTATAGTAATACCATACTGTTTTGGATTGGGGGCAGCAGCTTGTTTTCGTTAGAGCTTTGTCTTGCCGTGCTCGAAAGCGACGAAGAACGGTCGGAGTTCGTCGCTTTTTATGAAAAGTACAAACGCCTCGTATTTTATGTGGCACGCAAAACTGTCGGAAATGAAGAAAGCGCGCAGGACGCGGCGCAGGAAGTCTTTATGTACGCGGCCGAACATTTTGATAAATTCCGCTCCGGCGAAAGCGGCAAAGCGGCGCGCTACCTTGTGCTGTGCGCCCGCTCCCGCGCGCTCAACATTCTTGATAAGGAAAAGAAATATTCCGGTGAGGACGTGCCGGGCGACACGCCTTCGGACGCCGATACTGCGGGCGCCGTCGTATCCGCCGACGCTCTGGAGCGCATAATCGGGATAGTCAAAAATCTGCCGGAGAGTTACCGCATTCCGCTCGAGCTGCATGCAAACGGTCTTGAAACGTCTGAGATAAGCTCCATGCTCAACATTTCGGAAGTCACTGTGAGGAAGCGCATACAGCGCGGACGCGCTATGGTTAAAGAAAGGATTGCAAAAGCCGATGAATGAGAACAACGTATCTTTCGATCTCGCTCTCGACTTTGCTCTCCGCGAAAACGCGCGCCGCGAGATGGAGCAACTCCCGCGCCCGAGCGAGCTTGAAACCATGTACCCGGATATGTCGGCTCTCGACGCAAAGCTGTCGGCGCTTCTTGAAAAAATGAAGTCCCACAAGCACCGCGTCCGCCCCGCGCGGATAATAAGGAAGGCGCTCCTGGTCGCCGCGATAGCGATGGCGCTTTTCTCCTGCCTGATGCTCGCGTCGTCCGACGTCCGCAATGCCGTTGTAAATACGATAATCGAGTGGACGAACAGGGATATGGGAATAAGATTTGAGATTCAGGGAGACCCGCTCACAGCGCTTCCAGATGGTTACGGCCCGCATTATATACCGGAAGGCCTGGTTTTTAACGACGCGGCGTCCGCAACGGAAAGCGACGGCAGTTTTTATTATGCATATCAAAGCGAGGACGGTTCAAAAGCACTTGATATTCAGGTCCGAATCCTCCAAAACGGCTCAATGACATGGATGGATAACGAACATACAACATACGACAAAATAACATTCAATGGTGCAAAGGCATACCTTGGTACATTCCAAAAGCACAAAGGTTATGTTATGATTTGGGCAAGCGATGGGGTTGAAAATACGATTTATGCGGAAGGAAATATTTCTCTATCTGATATCTATAAAATAGCTGAAAATCTTTATTGATTATTATAAAGAAAACACACCCGGATTGGTGCCTGTCAATCCGGGTGTATTTTTATACAAAAGCAGGCATTTCTATTTGTTTAATATTACAAACTTTTGAAAACAGGGTAAATTTTAAAGAAATCCTGTCACAAAAAGCGCCAACATTCTGTTCTGTTTTTTAGAGAGTGCCAAAGAAAAAGAAAAAATGAGTTATGAGTTAAAAGATGACACTCCCAATAAATAAAAACAAAGGAAGAATGCAAAATGAAAAGTAAAACCATGCCGAGAATTTTTTCAGTCCTCATGACGGTCCTTATGGCGCTTAGTTTGATGACCTGTGCGCTCGCATCCGAATATCATACCAACAATCTGAATGAAACCCTTATCAACGGATCCGTTAGCTATTCCACCCAGAATTATTCGGTGGTGGTGTCCGCGCCGTCAGATACATCAAATATTGAGATGTCTGCTACTCTTTATCAAAAGCAGCTTTTTGGATATAAGGAAATTGATTCCATGTCTGCAAGCTCAAGCTACAGTTCGTTATATAAAAGCGAGCCATGTACCATTCTATCGGGAAAGACCTACAAACTTGAAATTACAGCACAAATATATTCCGGCGGTCAGTGTGACACGATTGAAAAAAGCTTAGTCGTAAATACGTGATTTCACGCATAATGTAAAAAGTTAAAATTTGCCAAATAAGCAATAAAGGAGTAACATAAAAATGAAGAAGATTATATCAATTATCTTGTCTCTGGCAATGATCGCCGCCCTTGCAGTTCCGGCAATGGCAACGGAGAACGAGAATGAAAGCTACCAGATATTTAGTGTAAATTCAAATTCTCAATTTTTGCAGTCAGACTCTGAGTCTACATATGAACTTAAAACAGAAGATTATGCTAACGGCGATGCATGCATTTATATGATAAGAGATGGGAGTATCGTTGAAAAAACTTATGTCGATAGGAGTACCGGAACAGTCACTACAAGTGACGGAAATAATAATATTATATCTCAAAAAGTATGTAATGTTAAAAGCGAGGCAAATATCAATCTAAACGCAAGTTCAGAAACATATAAAAATGCAGGAACTATTACATATAGATATTATATACAGGGAATGGCTGCAGGAACACGTAATATTTCACTCAAGTACTATTCAACATTATTTAATACGCCTTCATACAGACCACAAGGAAAATATGCAAGCATTACAGAACTTGCAGGCATACTTGTCACAGCACTTGGACTTCCTGGAGCTATCGCGGGAGCTGCCGCTAATTGGATTTTGGTAGCTGCTGGAGTATCAGTAACTGCAACGAATTTTATAATTTCTAATGGTAGCTATGTGAGTGCTCACGGTACGTTGATGAAATGGCAAGCAAGTGGAAATAGAACAATTTATATTGAAGGCACAAAGTATGCTTTCTCTGATAGTAATGGCAATGGAACGACCGAATATGATGGAGATTATTACGCCTATTCCAATTACACTTCTCATAACAGTAATTTTGCAAATCTTTTTTATGAGCGTATGTGGGGAAATGATGTTTTTGACATTGTAAGTTGGAGTTAATGTAAAATGAAAAAACTCAAGCGATATGGTTATGATTATATAGTCGTTTATATTGTCCAAATTATATTGCTTTTGTTCTCTATTGGCTTGCTAAGAACGCGCCATCCCCGGCTGCTTATGGCAATTGCTATTTGCGCGATAGCCTATTGTATCGTGCAAATTATATTTTCAAAAAAACGCCAGGAGAAATACATCGCGAATTACTATGGAGCCCTGTCCTCGCGGATATTCAGCAAAAGTGATGCGCTTACAATGAAAGTGCGGAGCTTTGTCCACGGCGACAAATTGGACAGCATTGATAAAATTTACATCACGGTACATAACGGCACAGCTGCGGATATTGAAACCGACGATTCATATGACCTTGAAATGCGGATTTCTAAAAAGTGGTACGCGGTAAAGCTCACCCCGGAAGCTGCGCCGGACTTTGAATGTTTAAAGCTCGCTCCCGACGAAACACGCGATATTTGTGTTCATACATCTGGGCGCTATGATGCCCTCGAACATGGCTATTACCGGGTGGTTAAGGAATTCTCTGTGAAAGACGAAAGACTGACTCTCGCAGCGGAATTTATGTTTTAGCCTGCACTGCTAACCCCGACGATCATAGCGCTTCCCGGGAAATAGGCATTATGTATACAATAAAATGGACGGGACTCCATCAACGGAGTCCCGTCCATAAATGAAGACGCGGATCTAAGCCGGAAGGGAGTAAAGATATGAAAACAAGATATCGCTGCATCGCTGCCGCGGCGCTGTGCGGCATTGCCGTCTTAGCCCTCGCCTACGGAAACGTCGATAAGAATGATCCGCAGTCGGTTTATTATCAGTACGGCCAGATTGAAAAAGAGTACGGGGCCAATAAGGCCTCCGCCAACGATGAAACAGCGGTCGAAGCCAACGATTTCACTATACAAAAAAGCGAGCTCGACGCGCTTACAAAGGAAAACATCCTCGCGGGACACGACCAAAAAGAAGCGTACAGCATGGCTCTCGACCAGCTGACAGCGAAATACACAATATATAATTATGCCGTAGAACAGGGGTATCAGGTAACCGACGAATATATTGACAATCTGATTGACGTTCAGAAAAGCGACATGGCAAAAGCGTCGAACAGCGGCGACTTCAAGGCATTTCTTTCCGGCGCCGGTATGACCGAAGATGAGTATTGGGAATCTCAGCGCGAAACAATGAAAACGTATGAGACGATAGCAAATTTCAAAAATGCGTTCTATGAAAACGAACGCCCAAAGCTCGCCGCGGCAAACGGCGCGTACAGCAACGCTGCAGATGCCGTTATTGAGGGGAAATACAATGACTTTGTCGCTCAGCTAATTGAAGCTGAAAACATAACGGTATCCTGAAGTTTGTCACAGTCGCCCGTGCGAAAAAATCAAAGGAGAATCATTTATGTCCGAAACCGAAAACAAAAAACGCAAAACTTACGTCGCGTTTATTGTCACGGCGGCCGTGTTCCTTGTCGCGGGCGCGCTGCTCGGATTCGCGCTGGCGGGGAAATTCACGGCGGGCAGCGAGGGTGTTCAGCGCTCGCACGACCTCGTCTATAACAACCTCGCCGCATGCGGCGAGTCGCTCGGCGACTACAAACAGACGGGCGACGCGTCCGCGCTTTACGACGCGCGCGACGCTATTGAAAAGGTCGCGGCGGTCTGCACGGCGAACGGAGATTTTTACGGCTACCGTGACGATAGCGACAATGCCTCCGACGCGATACAAAAATGGGGAATCAACTTCGTCATATCCGTTTACGACTACTTAGACGACGCCTGCCGCGGCGATATTTCCTCCGTGTACAAGGATGCGAATGCCGTTGCGCTAGCCACAGCCTTCGCGCCGGACGACGGCGGAAACGTGAATTTCATGTCGCTTTACTGGAACTGCTCAAACTCGACTCTGCCGCAGCTTTCCGGCAGCGGCCCGTTCGAAGTGACGGTCGTCGCCGAAAATGGCGTTGTCGCCATGCGCGAATTTAAATAACGTTTCGGGACTGGAATCCCGTCCGCTGCGAGGCGTGACAATGGCCGCACGCCGCTCTCAGGCGATTTTTGGTTTGGCGGTGAAGCAATGAAATCTCGTCATATTGCGTTTACGCAATTTCTGAAAAAGAACAAAGCTGATGTTGCTATACTTATAGGCTGTACGGCAGTCGCGGCCGCGGTGTATATTTGGGGCAGACATGCAGAATATCATTTCTTTTCGAGCGGCGCCAACTTCGCAATTTCTGAAGCGTTTCTCATATATGCTGTAGCCGCGTCGATAATTACCGGCCGGAGATTGCGCGCGAAGCACTCGGACAAGCAATCGGCGACGAAACCGTCCGCGACGGACTTGCTCTTGATGGAAGTGACGAGCCTTGTTTCAGACACTGCTCCGAAATCTGTATGCATCGCGACGCCGTACGGACTCAACAACGCTCTGGGTCTTGATTACGAGCCCGGAAATCTTGAGAAGATCTTTGTTTCTATCGACAACAAAACGGGAGCGCCGATACAAACAGACGATTCATACACGCTTGAGCGCAGGGTCATGGGACGATGGTACCAGGTCGACCAGCTCGAAGGCTATGAGGAAAACTGGAGTCCGCTCGATATACCCAAGGGGCAGTCGGAACATATATGTTTCACAGCTTTCGGGCGGTACATGACGCTCGCGCATGGGTACTACCGCGTTGTTAAGCGCTTTGACACGCAATCAGGCGAACTTATCCTCGCGGGAGAATTCCTGCTGGGCTGAAGCCTGCCGAACAGCAGTTTCGCCCGGGCATTTTACATTCCGAAAAGGAAAAAATCCGTACCCTGCGCGAGGGTACGGATTTTTTTGGGGGCTTTTGCGCTTTACTTTGTTGTTGACACATATTTGCCTTGCAGTTATAATGTAAATTAAATTGACATAATGTGACATTATGCCCGCGAATTCGGGGGAATGCCCGGGGATGCGTCTTTTTGCTTAACGGTGAAAAGGCAGAAAAACCGCGGCCTTCCGCGGTTTTCGCATTTGCGAAACGGAGGAAAGCGACCGATGGCTCAGACAGATAAAAGCACCTTGTCGGCGGCGGAGCAGTGGCAGGAACTGATATGCCGGCTTCCGGAAGTATATTCTGCAAACGTAATATTTTCGCAGGACGGGGAGCCGTCCGAGATACACATTCTCGCCTCCGAGGAGAAAAGCTGCAAATCCATCGTCCGCGACGTACAGTCCGCGATAAACGCGAACTTCGCCACGTCCGTGGATTACCACATAATAAGCGTCGCGCAGATACGCGACGACAACGTGCCGCAGCCCGCCAAAAACTCGCGCTTCAGATTCGTCGGCTCCGATATACGCAGCGCCGACGGACGTCTCGACGTGTCGGTCACGCTGAGTCTTCGCGGAAACACGTACACGGGCTCTTCCTCGGGAAGCACGTCGCTTTATTCGCGGCGCGTCTGCCTCGTCGAGGCGACTCTCGCGGCGGTCGCGTCTTATTCAAGCGAGCTTGCCTTTGATTTCGCCGGACTCCAGACAACGCAGATAGGCTCGTCCGATGCGGTGCTGATAAAGATAAACTGCCCCCAGAGCAATCAGGTGCTCCTCGGGAGCGCGCTGCTTTCCCAGGATATGGACTCCTCGGTCATAAACGGCACGCTTAGCGCCATAAACAGGCGCGTCTCCCTTCTTCCCTGAAATCAATAAAAAGTGAATAAAAGCGGGTCCGGCAGAGCGGAGCGGATACAGCCTGTCCCAATAGCGGGTGGACAGAGTTTTATCAAGGAGGCTGTATCTCTTTATGAAAAAGGCTCTTTATGCTATCGCTACTGCCTGCACCATGATTCTTGCAAGCTGCGCGTGCTTCTGCGTTCGCTGAACGACATAGTCAGAGTTTAACGATTTAGTCTTTTTTCTTGCCGGACCGCTTTTTTTCATAAATAAAAAACAGGAACCAGCCACGCTTTGACGCGCGGCGCACATAAACGGACCTACCGCGTCGAGCCAAAGGGGGCGTATGCCTTGTCGGGAAAAGTACAGAACATATACATAATGGCTGTCATTGCCGCCGGCGCGTGTTTTCTTTTGCGCAGCATCGCCATATGCTTTACCGATTATCCTCCCGCTTTGCTCCCCGCCGGAGACTGGATTCTTTTCGCGGTACTCATCGTGCTCATGGTCGTCTGCCGGATGCTTCCGATATACATAACCTCCGACAAGACGATGGATATAAGTTTCGTTCCCGTCGTCGCGGGCGTTTTGCTCTGCGCGCCGGAACAGGTGCTTCTCATTTACGTGTTGTCGTGCTTTCCGATGGTGATACGCGACCAAAAAACGGGGAAGCTCTATTATCCGCTTTTCCGCACCCCGAAAAAAGAACTCTTCAACGTCTGTAACATAATCACATCTCTCGGCTTTGCATCCCTCGCTGTGGATATGCTGCCCGTTGCGCGGACGTTGCCGATAGGCTGGCCACAGTTCCTCATGGCGGGTCTTTTCGCCCTGATACTTATAATCCTGAATCTGATATTGTTCATATTCTATTACGTCACCGGGGGCGACAACAGCTTTACCTATCTGTTCGTTGAGAATGTGCGCGGCGTCATCGTCAACGTCATTTGCACCCTGTGCATCGGCACGCTCATCGCTATAATTCAGCAGTACGGCTATCTAATGCTGCTGCTCTTCCTCGTTCCGCTGATAATGGCGCGCTATTCGTTCAAGCTGTACCTGGACAGCCGCACCCAGACGCTTCGCTCTATAACGGCGCTCTCGCGCGCCATAGACGCCAAGGACCCCTACACCCAGAACCATTCCGACCGTGTCGCCGCAATAAGCGTCGAGATCGCGCGCTCGATGGGCAAAGGGAGCGCGTTCGTCGAGCAGGTGCGCCTCGCGGCGCTGCTTCACGACGTAGGCAAAATCGGCATTTCCGACAGCGTGCTGCAAAAGCCGGGGCCGCTCGACGGCATGGAGTACGACCAGATAAAACAGCATCCCGTCAAGGGACGCGAGATAATAGAAAATATGCAGCTTCCCGCGGTAGTGACGAACGCTGTTCTCTACCATCACCGCCGCTTCGACGGCAAGGGCTACCCCAGCGGCGGCCCGGCGCATCTTCCTCTAGAGGCGTCGATACTCGCCGTAGCCGACACATACGATGCCATGACCTCCGACCGTCCGTACCGCTCCGGCACCTCGCACGAGAAAGCCGTCTCGATAATCCGCGAAGTGTCCGGGACTCAGCTCGGCCCCGAGGCAGTCAACGCATTTCTCGAGATAGAGCCGCGCATCAAAAAACTGGCCGCGGCCATGCGCAGTGAGGTAAGCTGATGCTGTTCATCGTTTTTGTAATAGTTTTTCTTCTCGCAAGCCTCCTGACAGGAGGCCGCCTTTCAAATATCGCATCTCATAAGGTCAGGTGCCTTTGGATGCCTATACTCGCTTATGCGCTGCGTTTCGCGCTGCCCATTATTTTTCCCCGTCTTGGTCTCGAAGCCCCGTCTGAGCTTATAACCTGCTGTGCGCAGTATTTGCTTCTCGTGATTTTTTCCATACTCAATCTGAGAAACGGACTCTGGAGCGCAGTATTCGGCGTAGGTTCGCTCTCCAATTTTGCGGTCATACTCGCCAACGGCGGAGTGATGCCTGTCGCGGCGACGGCGCTGGCACGGGTTTCCGAACAGTATGCCGCCCAGCTTGTAAGCGGAAGCATTTTCGCCTACGCTATTGAGACCGCGGAGACGAAGCTCATGTTCCTCGGCGACATCATATACATATATTTTGGCTACGCAAGCGTCGGCGACGTGCTGCTTTCCATAGGCGCAGGAATGTTCTGCTGGCATATGACAAGAAAATAAATTCTCCGTCCTCGCAGGACCTACAGTCCGCCGTACTGCCGTTTATCGCGGCGCGGGCGCCCCTGGGGGTCGCCCGCGTCTTTTTTATATGCCAAACACCCCGTCTTATGCTTTGCATAAGACGGGGTGTTTTATTGCGCAAAATCTGATCGCTATTTTTTAACGCTATTTTCATCTTCGATAATTCTTGCGTCTACGT
This sequence comes from Oscillospiraceae bacterium, assembly GCA_034926415.1. Classification (GTDB taxonomy): domain Bacteria; phylum Bacillota; class Clostridia; order Oscillospirales; family Oscillospiraceae; genus JAYFRC01. Next base: position 53,834 of record JAYFRC010000043.1, on the reverse strand, counting down.
CATCAAGAAACTTTTCCCATGCATCCGGATGCTCGACGTAGTAAAGCGGGCAGAGCTTGCCCGTCACGTCGTAATGGCGTATGACGTCGTCGGTCGTCAAATCGAACTCCTCGCAGAGCCATGCCGTCAGCCGCACAACCGAATCCATCGTTTCGTCGTTGAATTTGCCGCTTGCGTCCGGATGGCAAGCCTCTATTGAAACAGTGTCGACGTTGCGGCTGCTTGAGCAGTAGGCTATCTCCGTGAGAGGTACACATTGGATTATCTCGCCGTCGAGCCCGACGACAAAGTGGGCGCTGGCCGAGGTTTCGTGCGTCGAAGCAAGGTTGTTGAAGTAATTTCTGTTCTGCTCGGCCGTCGTGCCGGGATTTCCCACATAGTGAATGACCACGCCGTTTATCTTTTTAAGTTTCGTCCTTGGACGCGAATACTCGTTTACCTGTATCAGGTCGCCTTTTATCCAGTCGGGTATCTCCACTCTGTCCCCTACGCGGCCGCAGTGCGTCAGCGAATAAACGCCGAACAGCGCGAGCACGATCGCAAGCGTCAGTGCTATCGTAAGCGGCGCATCAAAGCGCCTTCTTTTTCCGCGCCGCCTGCGTACTGACGCGGCGCGAGTTCTCTGTCCCATTTCCCGCTTTCTTTCCTTGGCTTAAATCTATTTATCTATTCTGGCAAATATGCCCTCGCTCTCCAGCGCGGCCGTGAGGTTTTTCATTTCCGGTTTCAGCGAAACCGAGACGTATGTATTCTTCGATTGGAAATTTATGCTGCTGGCCGAGTTCGCAGAATACGACGCCTCGTTTTTGTAAAACAATTCGTTCTGCTTCATATTGTCTGCGTTTATGTCGGCAACTATCGCATTATATACGCCTATCCACTCGCTCTTCGTCAGGTTGAGCTCCTGCCAGTTGTTCTCGCCATCGACATACTGGACATACGCGGAGGTTATGGTATCCGGCGTGAGCCCATTGAACGTGGAGCTCGTCATATACTCCTTCGTGTTGACAAGCTCGGATATCATTCCGGTTATCGTGGATACGTCACCCTCGCTCGCGCGATCGAGATAAACGGAATAGTTCCGTGAAAGTGTCGTGCCGTCTTTCAGCTCGTAGCTGAGCGATATCGACCCGCTGTAATCGCTGGTGGCGTAATCGTCCGAAGTCTTGTGGGAATACTTGCTTACGGAGGCAAGCTGCTCCGCCTTCTGGTCTATCATGGACTGATGTATCTCGGTCACGAGCAGGACGTTGTCCCCGCTTGTGACCGCGCCGCTCGACCAGTTCCACCCGGCGACCGACACCTGCACGCTCTTAATGTCCGACACTTCGGGCACGTTTTTCTCATAACCCCCAATATCAAACGCAAACGCGCAGCACACGACAATTATCGTCGCCGCCAGGATCGCCGCGCACAGGCGGCCGTGCGAGAACACGCGGAATGATTTTTCCGTAAGCATCAGCGCCGCGTAGTAGCCTATGGCTCCGGCGGCGAGAGTGCACACAAGCATTCCCGGAAGGCTCCTGTCCACCCCTGCGAGCGAATTGACAAACACCGCATAGAAGAGCTGTCCGAGCGTCGCGGCCGCACAGAAACCAACGCCGAACCTGAACGCAACGCGCGCCCAGCCGAAGGATATGGCGTCTCCCGCGGTCTCGCTCTTTCTGTAAAGGCTGAATATGTACGCTATTATCGCTATTGCAATGCCCGCTACGGCGTAGGCCGCCGCGAACTTTGACCCCGAAAGCGAGCAGGAAACGATGGTGCTGTAATCTTTGTTCCACTCGACGTTCGTCGTGATGCTCTCAGCCATCTTGAGCGCCGGCGAAAATATTCCCCATATCCCGTAGCCGGGAGCCGAATAGCCGTAAAGGAATGTGTCGGCGATGGCGGTATACATGTAATACATTCCCACCGAAAGGAAATTGAGTATGCCGTAGAGCAGCGGAAGCATGAATATCTGTCCCGTCATTATCCCGCAGAGCAGCGCAAAGGAATAAAAGAACAGCTCCATGCCGCTTGTTATCAGAAACCACGTAAGTATCGCACCGAACGATGGGAATCCGCCCACTACAGTGACTATGTAAGTCACCGCGACAACTATCGCGTTGGGGACAAGCATGAAAAGATAGCCCGAGACATACGACGTAATAAACAACCCTCCGCGCTTTATAGGCAGCGAGTGCATGAAGCCCGCGCTGCGCGCGGTATAAAGATAGTAAAGGATAGCCATCGCGCAAAAACAGCTGAACACCGCCGCCATGCCGACGCCGAACACGCCGCCGGTCATTTTGTATATATCCCGTGCGACGTTCAGCTGCGTTATGTGGTTCCATGCGCTCTCCCGCCCGAACATCTCGGAAGCCAGCACGGCCGTCAGAGCCAGAAACCATATCGCAAGGTAGACCGTCCACAGCGGCCAAAATCGTGTTATATTCTTACGAAGAAGCGTCGTATTAAAGAGCCGAGTCTTTGACTGCATAGCCGACACCTCCCAGTTCGTAAATGAATATTTCCTCCAGCGTAAGCGGCACAACGTCCATGAACAATGGCGAGAGCGCCGCTATCTTCGCCTTTATCTCCTCCGCGTGGCCGCGGACTATCAGCGTCTGTACGCGTCCGACAGAGCTGCGGTTCAGTACCTCGAGCTCCTCCGGCAGCCCGACCTCTCCGTCCTGAAACACCGCCTGTATCTTTACCGTACTCTCCTGAAGCTCTGACAGGCTGTGCTCAAGCATGACCTTGCCCTTGTTGATTATTCCTACATGGTCGCACACGTCCTCGAGCTCGCGCAGGTTATGCGACGAGACGAGCACCGTCGTCCCGCGCTGTGACACATCGTCCATGATGAGGCCCCAGACCTGGCGGCGCATCACCGGGTCAAGCCCGTCAACAGGCTCGTCAAGCACGAGGTAGTCCGGCACACAGCACATCGTCAGCCAGAATGCCACTTGCTTCTGCATTCCCTTCGACAGACGGCGTATCGTGCGCTTTTCGTCTATCTCGAACATCTTCTTGCCTTTTTCATACCTGTCCATGTCGAATTTCGGATAGAACCCGCGGTAGAATTTCATCATGTCCCGTACGTTCGACTGGAGAAAATAGTACCAGTCGTCGGGTATGGAGACTATCTTCTCCTTGACCGCGGGATTTTCCCAGACCGGCTGGCCATCGAAAAGTATCTCGCCGCTGTTCTGACGGAAAATGCCCGTAAGATGACGGATAAGCGTCGACTTTCCGGCGCCGTTCGGCCCTACCAGACCGTATATCGCTCCGTTCGGCACTGTCAGAGTCGCCCCGTCCAGGGCATGAAAGCCGTCGAACTCCTTTACAACATTCCTGACTTCAATCATTGCCGTTCTCCTTCTTTTCGCTGAGAAGTTCAAGCAGCTCCGAGCTTGTAACGCCGAGGAACCGAAGCTCCGCTATCTTTGAGCGTATCTCGGCCTCGATGCTGCGTCTCATCTCCCTATCCGCCTCTCCCCGCGGCGCGGCGAAAGAACCCTTGCCCTGAATGGAATAAATGTATCCCTCAGACTCAAGTTCCGTATAGGCGCGCTGTATCGTGTTCGGATTGATTGCGAGCTGAGTGGCCAGCGAGCGAACCGACGGGAGTTTTTCGTTCTCCTGCATCGCGCCCGTCACAATCAGTTTTTTGAGATTTTCCTTAATCTGTTCATATATCGGCCGCGAATCCCGATAGTTCAAACTGATCATCCATCTTCATCTCCTCTTCTTGCCGGAGAAATTGCCGGACATATCATTACCCTGTACATTCGTACCGGGCATACCCGTACCACGTGTACTAGTACAGTTACAATACACTGCAGCGAAACTTTTGTCAATGCTTTCGGGTTTGTCTGCTTAAATATGTAATCTTTTTGTAATTTTACAGGGCATCGGCGCGAATCTTTCACGCGGTACATCGCTTTTTGTCGAATGCTTGTGTTCTCTTCCGTATCAGGACTCCTCAAAAAACGCGCCGTTTGTTAAGTATTTATACCTGAAAAGTTAGAAAATATTGTATAAAATCGCTTTACAATTAAATACTAATATGGTATAGTGTCTTGTAATCGCGCAATGCGCGATTGTACCTCCGGCCTGGTTTCGTGGGATTCACCGTCCCGGAGCTAAGCCGCGAGGCGAAAATTTTGAAAGGTGGAAACACACAATGCTGCTCAAAGACAAGAAGGCCGACGTTATAGCCGCGAATCGCACAAGCGAGAAGGACACCGGTTCTCCGGAGGTTCAGGTCGCTATCCTGACTGAGCGTATCAACCAGCTCACCGTCCATATGCAGAAGAATCCGCTCGACAAGCACTCCAACCGCGGACTCCTCAAGATGGTCGGAAAGCGCCGCGCTCTGCTGGACTACCTCCAGAAAAAGGACGTCGTGCGTTATCGCGCTCTCGTAGAAAAACTCGGTCTGCGTAAATAACTGCAAGACAAAACCGCGCGGGGAAGGGGATCTCTTTCCCCGCGCGCACTGTTTTTTTACGGAATGTCTCCCCGGCAACCGAGGGAGCCTCGACTTCTTTTTAGTATTTGGTCTTGTTCCCGTGTTATGCGGAGATGAGACCAAGTGCTAAAAGGCAAGGGCTCCCGAACACAAAACGAAAGAAGGAGCAAAAATGTCAACTGTCATTACACACAGGCAATTCCCCAACTACCGAAAGTATGAAATGGAGCTGGCCGGACGTCCCCTGACCCTCGAGGTCGGAAAGTACGCCGAACTCGCCAACGCCGCCGTTATGGTCGGCTATGGCGACACCCGCGTCCTCGTCTGCGCCACCGCATCAGCCAAGCCCCGCGACGGCATAGATTTCTTCCCGCTGTCCGTCGATTTCGAGGAAAAGATGTACTCCGTCGGCCGCATTCCCGGCTCGTTCCTGCGCCGCGAGGGCCGTCCCGGCGAGAGGGGCGTCCTGACCTCCCGCGTAATCGACCGCCCGATACGTCCGCTCTTCCCCCATGATTTCCGAAACGACGTTGCCATCATGGCGACGGTCATGAGCGTCGACCACGACTGCACGCCCGAGATCGCCGCGCTCATCGGCACCTCCGCCGCCCTCGCCATATCCGATATCCCCTGGAACGGGCCTGTCGGCGCGATGAAGGTCGGCTACGTCGACGACAAGATAGTCTTCAACCCGACGAGCGAGCAGCGCAAAGTCTCCGCTCTCGACCTGACCGTCGTCTCCACCGGTGAAAAAGTCGTCATGATAGAAGCCGGCGCGAACGAAGTCACGAACAGCGTTATGTTCGATGCCATAAAGAGCGCCCACGAGGAAATTAAGAAGCAGGTAGCGCTTATAAATCAGATGGTCGCCGAGATAGGCAAGGCCAAGTTCGATTATCCGCACGCCGATTTCAATCAGGAGCTGTTCGACAAGATAGTCGCCTCCACCATGGACGACGCCAAGGCCGCCATGGACACCGACGACAAGAACGTCCGCGAGGCGCACTGGAACGTCCTTATGGACAAATGGCACGATTTGTTTCTCGCCGATTACCCCGATATGGACAAGTATCTCGACGAGATAACCTATAAGTTCCAGAAGAAGATAGTCAAGGCGTGGCTGCTAGAGGGCCACCGCGTCGACGGCCGCGCGAAAAACGAGATTCGTCCGCTCGCCGCCGAGGTCGGACTTCTTCCCCGTGTCCACGGCTCCGGAATGTTCACAAGAGGCCAGACGCAGGTGCTCTCCGCCTGCACTCTTGATACGCTGTCCGCCGCCCAGAAGCTCGACACCATCTGGGAAGAGGAAAGCAAGCGCTATATGCACCACTACAACTTCCCCGGCTATTCCACCGGAGAGGCTAAATCCGCGCGCAGCCCCGGCCGCCGCGAGATAGGCCACGGCGCTCTCTCGGAGCGCGCTCTGCTGCCTGTCCTTCCCTCGGTCGACGAGTTTCCCTACGCTATACGCGTCGTGTCCGAGGTTCTGTCCTCCAACGGCTCCACCTCTCAGGGCTCCATCTGCGGCTCAACCCTCGCCCTCATGGACGCGGGTGTACCCATCAAGGCTCCAGTCGCCGGAATCTCCTGCGGCCTTATTCAGGACGATAACGGCGGCTTCACCACCTTCATCGATATTCAGGGCGTTGAGGATTTCCACGGCGAGATGGACTTTAAGGTCGCCGGAACGAAAAAGGGCATCACCGCTATTCAGATGGACCTTAAAAACGACGGCTTGACAATGGATATAATCCAAAACGCGCTTGACATCACCTACGATGCACGCTGCGAGATACTCGACAAGGTCATGCTCCCCTGCATCGCCGAGCCGCGCAAGGAAGTTTCTCCGTTTGCGCCCAAGATGCTGACCATGCACATCGACCCCGACAAGATACGCGAGGTCATCGGCTCCGGAGGCAAGGTCATTCAGAAGATCGTCGCCGACACCGGCGCAAAGATAGACATCGAGGACGACGGCTCCATCTTCATTTCCGCCCCGAACCAGGAATCCTGCGACGCGGCGAAGAAGGCTATCGACACCATCGTTTTCGTCCCCACCGTCGGCGAGCTGTACTACGGCCGCGTCGTGCGTCTTATGACCTTCGGCGCGTTCGTCGAGCTGGCGCCCGGCAAGGACGGCCTCGTCCACATCTCGAAACTGGCTGACCACCGCATCGAAAAGGTCGAGGACGCCTGCAAGATAGGCGACATGATGTGGGTCAAGGTCACCGAGATAGACGAAAAGGGCCGCGTCAACCTCTCGCACAAGGACGCCGTCAAGGAAATCGAGGCAAAGAAAGCTGCCGGCGAGCCGATAAAGTAAGACTCAAAGCTCAAACCACCCAGGGCGGGCGGGCTCATCGCCCCGCCCGCCCTTTTCGCATCCGCCCGCCGTCAGCCAAACACACATATATAAATAAAATGGAGGAATATATGCCATGAAAACACCCCTTATCGTCATAGCCGCGCTCGTCATAGCCATAATAATCGTCTATTTCATCGCCCGCGCGCGCGTAGCGAAAAATATGCGCGTACAGCTCAAACCCTATGAGCTTGAGCCCGGCTCCACCCGCCCCTTCTTCGAGGGCAACGGAGTAAAATACGACGAAGAAAAATACATGGCTTACCTCAGCGATTACGCGAGCAAGATGCCCGACGCGCAGATAGCCTTCACTATCGCCCAGCGCGGCAAAAGGACCGACGTCTGGAACGTAAAATTCTGCGAGGCTCTCCGCATCGAGCAGGAGCGCCGCGACGCGCTCAAAAAGGCCTCGGGCGAGATAGACGGCGAAGCCGACGAGGACGAATACGACGAGGACGAGACATTAGGCGACGACAAGGAAGAAGACGATAACTAAATGGACGCGATAGCCGCCATATCCACCGCGCAGGGCGCTTCCGGGATAGGCGTCGTCCGCGTGAGCGGCGACGGCGCGATAAGCGCCGCCTCCGCCGTTTTCAAAGCCCGGAACGGAAAACCTCTCTCCGCCGCGCCCGACCGCTTCATGACGCTTGGCGCGCTGCTCGACAGACGGGGCCGCGAAATAGACAGCGTACTCGCCGTCGTGTTCCGCGCGCCCGGGAGCTACACCGGCGAGGACCTGGTCGAGCTCCACTGTCACGGTTCGCAGGTCGTACTGAACGAATGCCTCGCGGCGCTCTTCGCCGCCGGAGCGCGACAGGCGAAAGCCGGCGAGTTCACAAAGCGTGCTTTTTTGAACGGACACATGGATCTGACGCAGGCCGAGGCCGTCGTCGACCTCATTGACGCCGAGACAGCCGAGGCCGCGGCCGTTGCCGCGTCGCAGCTCGGCGGAGCGATTCTGCGCCCGGTGAGCGAAGTCTACGATAAGCTGACCGATATAACCTCGCGCTTTTACGCGGTCGTCGATTACCCGGACGAGGACATTGAGGATTTGGAAAAATCCTTCATTGAAAAAACTCTCGCGGCCTGCGGTACGACGCTCTCGCGCCTGCTCGCTACCGCGGAACGCGGACGCATCGTCAAACACGGCTTGCGCGCCGCGATAATCGGAAAGCCCAACGCGGGCAAATCGTCGCTGCTCAACGCGCTGCTCGGCTATGACCGCGCGATAGTCACGCCCACAGCGGGGACGACCCGCGACACGGTCGAGGAAAAACTGATCTGCGGCGGCGTGCTGCTCCGGCTCATTGACACCGCCGGGATACGCGACACGGCGGACCCTTTGGAAAAGCTCGGCGTGGAGCGCTCAAAGGCCGCGCTTGAGACCGCCGAACTCGTTTTCGCTGTAGTGGACGGTTCTGCGAGGCCTCCGGTGACTTCTGAGGATGCGGAGATACTCTCGCTCGCGGCTAAGCATAAAAACTGGATACTCGTTTGGTCGAAGGCCGACCTCTTTTCCGGCGGCGCGCCTGTCTTTTTACCCCGGGAACAGGAGGGCATCTACCCTCCCGCCGCCGTCGTCGCCGTATCGGCCGTAACGGGAGAGGGCATGACGGAACTGGAAGCCGCCGTCGCTGGGCTTTTCCCCGCCGGACATTCTCCCGGTGGCTCCGCCGTGCTGACGAACGAGCGCCAGATAAACGCCGTATCCGAAGCTCTCGCCGCGATAAAGCGCGCTGAAACCGCACTAACTTGCGGTATGACGCCGGACGCCGTGCTGACAGACGCGGAGGAGGCCATGGACGCGCTGGGCTCTCTGACCGGAAAAGTCGCTCGGGACGACATAGTCTCTGCTATATTCTCGCGCTTCTGCGTGGGCAAATAAACAGGCGCAGGAAAATTTTTGGAAAATTTTCCTGCGCTTTGCAGCATTTTAGCTTTCCCGGCTGTATATAAATCAGAACGGCTCGAAAAGAGCATTTTGGAAAGGAAAATGAGTTATGAAAAAGAAGATATTTGCACTCGCGCTCTGCACTCTTATGGCGCTGTCCCTCGCCGCCTGCGGCCAAAGCGGTCAGAATACCGAAACCAGCAGCGGCACAACGTCGTCCGACACGAATAAATCCACCTCCGGCGACAGAGCGCAGATACCTAACCCGTTCATTGACTGCGAAACCGTCGAGGACGCCGAAAAGGTCGCGGGCTTCGACATAACCGTACCTGAGGATATTTCCGAGGGCTATGACCTCGACTATATCAGCGCCATCAAAAATAATCTTCTCCAGATAAACTACAAGGATAAAGACGGCAACGAGATACTGCTCCGCAAGGGCGCGGGCAGCGACGACATCTCCGGCGACTACAACGAATACGCCGAGAACAACACCGTCTCTGTCGGCGACCTCAGCGTCACCATGCGCGGAAACTCCGGCACGGTCAGCGTAGCGACCTGGACGAGCGGCGACTACACTTACGCCATTGACATGACCGGCGCGGGGCTTTCTACGGACGCAGTGTCCGCGCTCGTGGGCGGGCTTAAATAACGCGGAACACTTGTGGGGAACGCAGACGGCCCACCCTCGCGGTCTGGACGGACGGCGGGTACTCCTACTCACTAAGCCTTGCCGAAGGCGTCTCACAAACCAAATGGCGCGAAATAATTTCCGGAGTGAACTGATATCCGACTTTTACAGGCCTCCGCGTTTGCGCGGAGGCCTGTTTGTAATTTTACACATCGCCTTATATGGTATAACAGATTGCATTTGCGGCTAAACTATGATATTATCCTATATGTTATTATTATATTTGTGCGGAAGCAGGGTGAGATATAATGGAAGAACTTCAGGAGCTGCTTGAAAAAATGAGGAAACAGCGACCCTCGGATTGGGACTCGCTTCCCGACATACCACTTTACATGGATCAGCTGCTGTCGCTTATGAACCGCCAGACAATCAGTTTTGAAGGCGACGACGCGCTTACCGGCGCGATGGTTAACAACTATATAAAGGACGGGGTCATGCCGCGCGCGGAAGGAAAGCGCTACAACGCCGAACATCTCGCCGATCTGACCGCCATATGTGTGCTGAAGCAGGTTCTTTCCGTGCGTGACATCGCACTTGTGCGCAGTTTTGCGCTCGACGGGAACGCCTCGGACAGATACGCCGGCTTTTGCCGCGAGCTCGACCGCGCCCTTGCCCGCGCGGCGGACGAGTTGCCGCCCGAGTTTGAAACCGAGACCAATCCCTCCGCCCGCGATATGGCGGACGCCGCGCTGCGCTTTGCACTGCTGGCCTATTCCTACGATCTCGCCTGCCGCCGCATAGTCTCCGTGATTCGGGAAAAATACGGCGATGAGGGCGACAAGAAACACCCGAAAAAATCCAAGGAGGAACGAAGCAAGGCATGAAATGGCTTGAGCTCTCGATAGATACCTCGCATGAGGGAATAGAATCCGTGAGCGAAATGCTCAGCTCCGTCGGCATCGACAGCATAGTCGTCAGCGACGGCGACGATTTTGAAGACTTCCTAAAAAACAACAAGAAATACTGGGATTATGTGGATGACTCGCTCCGCTGCGAAAAGGCCGGAAAATACAGCGTCGGCTTTTACGTGGAGGACAGCGAAGAGGGCTGGGCGCTGCTCGGCCGCGCGCGCATAGCCATGGAGCGGCTTAAAGCTGAGAAGACCGGCCTCGGCCCCATGATAATGACAATGAAAACTGTCGCCGACGAGGACTGGGAAAACAACTGGAAGCAGTACTACAAGCCCATCGAAATAGGAAAGCGGCTCATCGTCATTCCCGAGTGGGAAAAGGCCGACTTAAACGGCCGCGTGCCGCTTATACTCAACCCCGGCCTCGCCTTCGGCACCGGGAGCCACGCCACGACGCGGCTCTGCCTTGAGCAGCTCGATTCGCTCGTCTCCGGCGGCGAGAGGGTGCTCGATCTTGGCTGCGGCAGCGGGATACTCTCCATAGCTTCTCTCGCGCTCGGCGCAGCCGAGGCCGTTGCCTGCGATATCGACGACAAAGCCGTCGGCATCGCCTACGAAAATGCGGAGCTCAACGGCATCGGAAAAGACAGATACACCGTCCTCGCGGGCGATATTCTTTCAGACACGGCGCTTCAGGAAAAGATAGGCTTCGGCTACGATATCGTGCTCGCAAACATCGTCGCCGACGTGATAATCGCTCTCGCTCCGGCGGTACGCGGCCTGCTCAAAGTTGGCGGCACGTTTATATGCTCCGGCATAATCGATACGCGCGCGGAGGAAGTCGCGGAAAAGCTCCGCGCTGCCGGACTCGTCATAGAAGAGACCAAAGCTCTCTCCGGCTGGTACTGCTATCGCCTTAAAGGTCAATGACTTCAAATATAATAAATTAAAAGCTGCTCCGGCGCGTCTGCGCCGGAGCAGCTTTTATCTTTATGAAAATCCTTGGAAATCACATCCTGAGTATCTTTCCGCCGAGCAGCGCAGCGTCCTCTTCGTCGTGGGTCACAGCTACGACCGCGATGCCCCGCGAACCTTCGACAATGTAGTCGGCGACGGTCTTTTTTATCTCGTCGTCGAGACCTGTCAGAGCCTCGTCGAGAAAAAGCGCCTCGGGCTTCGCCGCCATCGCCCGGACCACGGCGACGCGCCGCCTCTGTCCGCCGGAAAGCTCGCGCACGGGCTTTTTAAGCTCGCCGCCGAGCCCCACGGCGCAAAGCTGCGCGACAACGTCCTCGCGCTGCGTGCCCCTTGGTGCGGCCATCATTACGCAGGTAGTTGCGGTAAAATCCATCGGCAGCCTATCCTCCTGAAACACTGCGGCTATCCTCTCCGGCACGCCGGTTATGCGTCCAGCGTCCGGCGCTTCAAGTCCCATAAGAAGGCGCAGCAGCGTCGTTTTTCCCCTGCCGCTCGCGCCCATCATGACGGTCACACCCTCGGGAAATTCGCAGGAAAAATTTTTCAGCACGGTTTTTTCGCCGTAGCTTTTGCACACTCCGTCAACGATCATCATTCGTTTTCAAGCCTCCTGTACATACCGCGCATCGCAGCCATGATCAGCTTTTCAAAGGCCAGGCTGCAAAGGACGATTATGACCGTCCAGCACAGCAGGTCGTCCGTGTCGAGCCATATTTTCGCGTAATAGAGCTGCTTTCCTATCGAGCCGTCGGGCGTTCCGATTATCTCCGCCGCGACGCCCGCCTTCCATGACATGCCTATCGCCGTGCCGAAAGCCGACATGACGAAGGGTTTTAGCTCGGGAAGATAGATGTATTTCAATTTTTTAAGCGGCGGCATTTTGAAAACGCGCGACATCTCAAGAAGACTGGTGTCCACGGCGCGTATGCCGGAAAGCAGGTTGCCGTAGACCACAGGCAAGACTATGAGAAACGATATGAATATAGAGACATTTTTCGACGACAGCCAGATGAGGCATATAACGATAAACGACGCGACCGGCACAGACTTGACCGTTATCATGAACGGCCACAGCAGCGTCTCCGCGAAGCGAAAACGCCCCGCGAGCGCGGCAAGCAAAATGCCCGCCGCGCTCCCGAGCGCAAAGCCCGCGACGATATGGTAAAACGTAAACCATATCGAGCTCCAGAAATGCGCCGTCTGCCATATCGTCGTCATGCGGACGATGACCTCGGCCGGCCCGACGAGCAGTATCTTCGCGTCGACCAAAACGGACGCGAGCTGCCAGACCGCGAGAGCAAACGCTACCGCGGCTGCTTTTTTTATTATGCCTTTACGCTTCAGCTCCATAGTAGAAATCCGCGTCGGGCAGTTTTCCGCCTATGGCCTGCGGATTCTCAAAATAAAGCACATTCAGAAACGCATCGACCTCGGTCTTCATATCGGCGCCGGATACGAACGTGATTCCGCACTCGGGCAGAGCCGTCTCCGCCACAGCCGCGGACGGGACTATCTCGTAGTTTGCGATGAGCGCCGCCGCGTCTGATGCGTTCGTGGAGGTGTACTCAACGGATGCCTGATACTCCTCGAGGAATTTTGCAGTCTGTTGCGGATACTGTTCGGCAAAATCCTTACGCACGACTACGACGCCGGTCACAATATCACTGTTTTCCAGTTTCTGCCATTCGTCGTTGAGACTGAGCGCAACGCGCAGTCCCTCGACCTTCGACTGCGCGACGGTCACGAACGGCTGAGGCAGCATAGCTATAGCGGAAGAATCCTTCGCGATGTAAGACAGCGCTTCGGTCGTGTCCGCGCACCACTGTATTGTAACGTCCTTCGTTGGGTCGAGGCCGTTTTTCGTGAGCAGATAGTCGAGCGTGTACTCGGGCACCGCGCCCTGGCCCGTCGCGTAAATGGTCTTACCCTTGAGGTCGGCCACGCTCTGCACGCTGTCGCCCCGCTCGACGACGTAGAGCACGCCGAGGGTGTTGACGGCCATGACTTCTACCGCGCCGTCGGTGTTGTTGTATATGGTCGCAGCGACGTTGGACGGCACGGCAGCCATGTCGAGGTCGCCCTTGGCAAGCGCCGAGACGAACGTCGTCGCGCCGGAGTCAAGCGTAAACTCATAAGTGTTCTCCGTGCTTCCGGCGTCTGAGTCGGACATGAGTTTGACCATGCCCATAGCCGTGGGTCCGGTCATCGCGCCGACGCGTATGGTCGTCGCCGCCTCCTGAGGCTGCTGGGTCTGAGTTGTTGTTTCGCTCTTCGCTCCGCAGGCACACAGGGACAGCGCCATTGCAAGCGCAAGGATAAGTGACAGCTTCTTTTTCATCTTCATTATACCTCGCTTAAAATTTTCCTGTTCTTTACGATTATTCCGTCTTTGCTTTTTTCTATCGCGCCGATTTTTTCAAGCCGTTCCATCGCCCGGTACAGCGACGCGCGCCCCATGTTGAGCGCCTTCGCCGTGTCGGTCATAGGCATCGAGCACGCAGCCCCGGTTTCTCCCGGCAGGTTGTCGAGCAAAAACCCCGCGAGCCGCTGCTCCGCCGTCCCCGCCGTCAGCCGCATTATGCGCCGGTTGAGAAATTCTATGCGCTCCGACAGATAGCGTATGTAGTTTTCGGCGAAAACCGGACTTTCCTTCATCGCGCGGAGCAGAGACGCGCGCGGCAGGAACAGCACGCGACTGTCCTCTTTCGCGGTTATGATGCTCGCGTACGTCCCGCTGTCGTTGAAAAGAGCGGCCGCGCCGAACAGCGCCGGGGGATAAAGCGTGCTCATTATGAGCTCTCCGCCGTCGGCCGTCTTTTTCGACACCTGGAGCCTTCCGGAAAGGAGCACGGCGAGCGCCTTTTTGAAATTCTCGTGGTCGTACACTATCTCTCCGCGCCCGAAATCGCGTGCCGCGCAGCCGCGCGATGAAAGCAGCCCCGCCGAAATCTCTTTCGGTACGCCGAAAAAAAGCGGCAGAGAGAGCACGATGCGTTTTTCTCCTTCGGTCAATCAGCCGTCCTCCAATCTGTCTCATTTGAGACACTTTTTATTTTACACCGCGTATATAAAATGTCAAGTTATGTTATTTCCCTGACAAAAAGCGGCTCCCGCGCCTTGGCGGAAGCCGCTTTTATTATTCGTCTTATCGTTCCTCGCGGAAATAGTTGAGCCCCAGATAGTCCGGGATGTGGCTGCCTCTGCTTCTTCTCATACTGGAGATGAGCAGGACGAGCGCTGTGATGAGAAACGGGAGCATATCGAAAAACGCGACCGGTATGACGCTCGGCAAATAGTATTTGAGCACACGCAGCGCGCCGAACACGAAGCTTCCGAGTATCGCGCGCTGGGGCCGCCATGCGGCGAAGATGACGAGCGCGACCGATATCCAGCCGAGGCCGCCGACGCAGTCCGATATCCACACTCCGCCGTTTATTATCATCGAGCAGTAGGCTCCGCCTATGCCGCAGATCCCGCCGCCGACAAGAATATTTATATATTTCCATTTCGTCACGCGGATGGACGCGGCGTCCGCCGCGGCGGGGTTCTCGCCGATGGCGCGGACGTTGAGTCCGGCCTTGGTCCTGAACAGGTACCAGCCGCAGACGATGGCTATGACGATGCCGATATATACGAAGGGGTTATAACTGAAAAGCAGCGGGCCGATAACGGGTATGTCCGAAAGGCCCGGAATGTTTATCGCGCGCATATGCGCGGTTATCGTCGCGGGCAGCTTGAGCGTTCCCTCGGCGGTAAGGCCGACGCAGTAGGTTCCGACAAAGTTTGAAAGCCCGATGCCGAATATCGTCAGCGTCAGGCCGATGACGTTCTGGTTCGCCATAAAGCTGACGGTAAGCACCGCGTAGATGAGCGCGGAGAGCAGTCCGGCGATGAACGCCACGATGACCGCGACGACGAAGCTGTCCGAATAATAGCCAGCCATGAAGCCCGCTATCGCGCCGATGGACATCATGCCCTCGACGCCGAGGTTGAGGTGTCCGACCTTCTCGGAAAGTATCTCGCCCACGGTGCCGTAAAGCAGCGGCGTTCCGGCGACGGCCGCCGCGACTATGAATTTAAGCACTATCTCGCTGCTCATTCGCCCGCACCCTCTTTCTTTTCTTCCGCTTTCTTCACGTCAGGTTTTTCCTCGCCGTGCCCGCGCATTACTATGCGGTAGCGGATAAAGAACTCGCAGGCCATAATGAAGAAAAGTATTATGCCCTGGAGCACGCTTGCACAGTCCGTAGACAGCCCGTATGTGGACTGCACCACGCTGGAACCCTTTTCCAGTACGCTGAACGCGAACGAAACTATCAGTATGACCACCGGGTGAAGCTGCGCCAGCCACGCGATGATTATAGCCGTGAACCCCACGCCGCCGGCCACGCCTGACGAAAGAGTGCAGTCCGTACCGGTCGCCTGTATCATTCCGCACAGGCCCGCTATCGCGCCCGAGATGAACATAGTTCGCAGCATGACGCGGTTGACGTTTATTCCGGCATAGCGCGCGGTATCGCTGCTCTCGCCGACGACGCTTATCTCATAACCCTGCTTCGTCTTTTTCATATAGACGAAAACTATGGCGACGAGGGCGAGCATCACTATCCATCCGATCTGGACGCCAAACACCTTGTCGAGCTGGGCGTTCGCGGAAAAGCGAGCTATCTTGTGGAAGCCCGCGGCCTCGGGGTCTTTCCACGGGCCGTCGCGCAGATAATCTATGATGTAGAGCGCGATGTAGTTGAGCATCAGCGTGAACAGCGTTTCGTTCGTGTTCCATCTCTGGCGGCAAAGCGCGGGGATAAGCCCCCAGATGCCGCCGCCGACGATGCCCGCTATCACCATCACTATCACGAGCAGGACGTGCGGAAGTCCCGAGCAGAACAGGGCAAAATACGAGGCGAACACCGCGCCCATTATTATCTGGCCCTCGGCGCCGATGTTCCAAAAACGCATCTTGAACGCCAGCGTCACGCCAAGGGCGCTTATGCACATTGGTATACAGTACTTTATCGTCGCCTGCACCGCTATCGTGCTGCGGAATGCGCCCGATATCATGGCGCCGTATATCGCGAAGGGGTTGTGCCCTATAAGCAGTATGAACAGTCCGCCGACGGCCAGCGACAGCACTACGGCGAAGATGCGCAGCGCAAGGCTCTGTCTGCCAGTCAGCTCCGCGTGTTTGACAACGCGCAGCAGCGGTTCCTTATTTCGCATTCGACAGCACCTCCTCCGCGTTCTGTCCGGCCATCATGAGCCCTATCTGTTCCTTTGTGACGGCCTTTGCGTCCACTACTCCCGTTATCTTTCCGTGGCAAAGCACCATAATCCGGTCGCAGAGCTGGAGCAGCACGTCGAGATCCTCGCCTATATACATGACCGCGACGCCGCGTTTTTTCTGGTCGTTCAGCAGTTCATAAACAACGTAACTCGAATTTATATCCAGTCCGCGCACGGGGTATGCGGTTATTATCAAATCGGGATTGGACTCGATCTCGCGGCCGAGCAGAACTTTCTGCACGTTGCCGCCGGACATCATACGCACGGGCATTTCAAGGCTCGGCGTCTGTATGTCGAGCTTTTCCTTCAGCGCCTGCGCCATCGCCTTTGCCGGGGCGCGGTCGACAAAAGCGCCCCGCGCGCGGGTGTAGGTCTTAAGCAGCATGTTATCCGTCATTCCCATGCTGGAAACGAGGCCCATGCCGAGTCTGTCCTCCGGCACGAAGCTCATCGAGATCCCCATGTCTATTATCTGGCGCGGAGTCTTGCCCGCGAGGTTTTGTTTCTTGTAAAGTATTGCTCCCGCCTTGGGCTGCATAAGCCCCGCTATGGTCTCGCAAAGCTCCTTCTGCCCGCTTCCCGCGATGCCCGCGACGCCCAGTATCTCGCCCGAGCGTATCTCAAAGTTCGCGTCGTCGAGGGCGCGGCTGCCGTCGTTTCTGTCCACCGTCAGGTCTACTATCTTTAGTATCGTCTCCGGGTCTTTCACCTCCGGCCGCTCTATCTCAAGTGTGACAGCATGTCCGACCATAAGCTCGGTCAGCGTATCCACATCGACCTCGGCGGTGTTGACGGTGCCATAGCTCTTTCCCTTGCGCAGAATTTCCACGCGGTCCGATATGGCGAGCACCTCGTTGAGCTTGTGGGTTATAATGATGACGGCGCAGCCGTTTGCGCGCATCTGGCGAAGAATCGAAAACAGTCTGTCCGTCTCCTGCGGCGTCAGAACAGCTGTGGGCTCGTCCAGTATGAGTATGCGCGCGCCGCGGTATAGAACTTTCAGTATCTCAACCGTCTGTTTTTCGGAAACGCTCATATCGTGAATGCACTTTGTCGGGTCTATCTGAAGTCCGTATTTTTTGCACAGCTCGTCGACGCGGCGCTTCATCTCCCTGCCGGAGAGCTTTTTGCCCGGCGTGCCAAGCTCGATGTTATCCATTGCGGAGAATATGTCAACGAGCTTGAAATGCTGGTGTATCATGCCTATGCCAAGGTTCTGCGCGTCAAGCGGGCTTTGTATCGGGGCTTCCTTCCCGTCGACGTAGATCGCTCCGCCGTCCGGATGGTATATCCCCGCGAGCATATTCATAAGCGTAGTCTTTCCGCTTCCGTTCTCGCCGAGCAGCGCAAGTATCTCCCCGTATTTAACGCCCATGTCTATCTCGTCGTTGGCGACGACGCTGCCAAAGATTTTCGTTATCTTCTCACAGCGCACCGCGTATTCCGTATCTGCCATGCCGTCACCCTCTCTTAAAATATCGATGGACAGGAGTAGGCGACCCCTCGCCCCAAACGTGTCTGTCAAAAAAACTCGGGAGCTCCCGCGCTTTTTTCGCAGGCATGTTCAAAAATTCAAGAAAGGGGCGGATAGTTTTATCCGCCCCTTGTTGGATTGTCGCTGAAATTACTTTACAACGACGTTTCTGTAATAGCTGGTGATGGACGCGTAGTCGTTGCCGTCGACGGCGATGGTCTGGCCGTCGTTTGTCTCCATCTGGCCGTTGCAGCCGATGGTGTTGCCCGCTGCGTCGGTGTAGGTGCCGGTGAATACGTCGAAGGAGCCGTCCTTGATAGCGGCGGTAGCGACGTCAACAGCAGCCTGCGTGCCCTCGGCGCAGTCGGCGGACAGCGCGGTGATGCCGACAAGACCGTCGGCCATGCCGCCGTAGTAATCCTCGACCTTCTCGCCGATCTTCCATGTGCCGTCAATAACGTTCTGGACAGCGGTGGTGTAGTAAACGCCCCAGTCCCAGACAACGCTGGTCAGGCAGTTGTCGCCGGCGTCCTTCTGCATATCGGAGTTATAGCCAACGCCGTAAACGCCGGCAGCCTGAGCCGCGAGCTGGGGGTTGGGGGTGTCGCAGTGCTGAGCGATAACGTCGCAGCCGTCGTCGATAAGAGCCTGAGCGGCCTGAGTCTCGCCCTCGGGATCGTACCAGGAACCGGTGACCTTGACTTCTACGACAGCATCGGGATTGACGGACTCAACGCCCATTGCAAACGCGTCGATGCCGCTGGTGCACTCGCCGCTCTCGTTGTTCTGAGCGGAGACGTAGCCTATCTTGTTGCTGGCGGTCTTCATGCCGGCGACAATGCCGGACAGGAAGCGGGCCTCATAAATCTTGCCGAAATAGTGGTTGAAGTTGGTGCCGTTTGACTTGTAGCCGGTGCCGTGAGAGAAGAACACGTCCGGATACTGGGCGGCAAGCGCCTCGCAGGTGTCCATATAGCCCCACGAAGTCGCGAAGATGATATTGCAGCCTTCCTCGACGCACTCGGTGATTGCGTTCTCGATAGCGGTGGTATCGCTGTCGGAGACGTTCAGCTTGCGGACGATCTGATCGTCGGTAAGGCCGAGGTTTGCCTGCATCTCCTGAATGCCCACGTCATGGGTGTAGGAATAGCCGGAACCGGCAGCGGGATCGCCGATGTGGATAACGCCGACCTTTATGTCCTCGACAGGGACTCCGGCGCTGGCAGTATCGCCTCCGGTGGTAGTCGTCGTGCTGTCGCTTTTGCTTCCGCAGCCCGCGAACAGACACAGAACCATCGCAAGAACTGAAACAAGCGCAAGTATCTTTTTCATTCTTTTTCTTCCTCCAAATTTTGTTTTATTATCGAGCGCCGCCTGAGGCGCATTGATAACGCTTTACTGATGGCGGAACTCTATCTCGCCCGTGACGGGGTCCATGCTGTCCACTATGGCCAGCGACTCAAGGTGTATCCCCCTGTCGCGAAGCATCGCTCCGCCCTCCTGGAAACCCTTTTCTATCGCTACACCGACTCCCACGAGAGTCGCCCCCGCCTGCCCGACGATGTCGATAAGCCCGAGACACGCGCAGCCCTTGGCAAGAAAGTCGTCTAATATGAGCACGCGGTCGTCCGCGTTTATGAATTTTTTTGATACCCGTATCTGATATACTTTATTATGTGTAAACGATGCGACCGTACTCGTATACACGTCGCCGTCGAGGTTCTTGCTCTCTGATTTCTTCGCAAAAACAGCCGGTATATGGAAATACTGCGCGGTGACGCAAGCTATCCCTATACCGGATGCCTCTATCGTAAGTATCTTCGTAGGTCTGTCGTCTTTGAACAGACGGCTGAATTCCTTACCCATATCGTTAAAAAGATCGATGTCCATCTGATGGTTCAAAAAGCTGTCGACCTTTAGGACGTTGCCCTCACGCACTACGCCCTCGGCGCGTATGCGATCCTCCATAAGCTGCACGGCAAACACCCCCTGAAAAGATACATTCATTTTATGTTATTGCTCCGCCGTTTTCAACAAAAAACGACTCTTTTTTTAAGAAAAATAATTTTTGTCGGAATTAACAAAACAAGCGGCTGCAGCAGGGAAATTTTTGTCGCGCAGCAGAGCCGCTTAATTTGAATCGCTACGCCCTTACCGGGCGGCTTTCCCCTCCCGCGTTACCGTGCGTGCGTCGCTCATATGCGAATCGATGAACATCGATCGCGCCGATTTTGCGTTCCTCGCTTATGCCTGCGTATCTGCAAATCCCCGAGCGGACGCGCAAAAACGGAGCAGGCGTTTTTGCGCGCCCGCTCCGTGTCAGTATAATATCACATAATATCAGGCAATATCAGATTGGGTCATTCAGGTAGCTGTCGCCCTCCTCGCCATCTTCTGTGCCGGGCGTATTCCCCCCGGTGTTTTCGCCGGTATCTCCCCCGGTCGTTCCTTCGGTGGTTTCGCCCGCGCTTTCGCCGCTTGTCTCACCGGTTGCGCCGCCCGGAGTCTCGCCCGTTGTTTCCCCGTCCGTCTCCCCGTCAATGCTGCCGGATGTCGGGATGTCGGTGTTTCCGCCCTTTGTGCCGACGAGGATTATCTCATTGCGCATCTTATATGTGCTCTTGGCCTCGTAGCTGCGGCTTTGAAGCGTTCCGTCGGGATTGTAGATGCAGCGGTAGGTCTCCACAACGTAACCCGTGTAGCCGTTCTGTTTCTGCTGGCGAACTCCGGCGGCCAGCGTCGCGTCCTCCTGCTCCACGGTCTTATATGGCGTGGTCGAAAGTATCTTATACTCCATCTTGACGTAGCTCGAATCGCTCTTTGTCCCGATTATCCTGACCGTAAGCTTTCCGCCGCTGTAAGATGCCGTAATCTTTATGGGGTAATCCGTATTGTTTTTGAACTGGTAATCCGGGCCGCCCCAGCTCACCGTCGCGTCCATTCCGTAGGGCACATAGGCCGCGCGGAACATGTGCGCCGAACGCAGGACTATCTCGAGATTCGAATACAGCGTGGCGCAGTAGAGCGTTGACGAGACCTGGCAAATGCCGCCGCCTATCTCGTCCACTGTCTCGCCCTGAACGTAGGCGGGCGCGGCCTGATAACCTTTGGACGTGGTGCGCTGGCCAAGCGTATCGTTATAGGAAAACGTCTCGCCGCTGTTGAGTATGACGCCGTTCACGGCCGCGGTCGCTATACCGACGTTGTTCTTTCTCGCGGCGCTTCCTCCGACGTTCGTAGTGTATTTTCCGAGCACATCGGAAAAGATATTCTCCTCCAGGTCTTCCTTGGTCACCGTCTGCTTTGTGACAGTTATGGGTATATCAACGACTTCGCCCGCGGCGGCATCGTTTATCGCTTTCTGAGCAGCCTTGGCATCAAAGTCGAGCCCGTCGCTTCCCCCGGCTATCTCGCCGGTCGCCTTATCGTAATACGCGTTTTTGAACTCGGAATAAAGCTCGTCGTGAAGCCCCTGCCCGGTCAGCGGTTCGCCTGCCTCTACCGTCGTCGAGCCGACGCTTATGCCGGAGAAATCGTAATCCGAAAGCGCCTTGTCTAACTTTTCATAGAATTCGTCCCTGTCCGCGGTCTCGCCGGTGCGCCCTTTCGTCACGCGGAGCGTATCGCCGTCTATCTCCCAGCCGTAGCTTACGGCGGGCTCGTCCGCCTCGGAGAGCATCTGTTCCACGGCGGCCTTGTCGTACTGGACCTGCGCTCCGGCGCTGTGCTTTCCGACAAAGGACGCTATGTATCCAAACCCGTTGGTTATAAACCCGCCGCCGCGGCCGCGCTCGTATGCGGCCTTGGCCGCGTCCTTAAGCCGCACATCCGCGCGTCCGAGCTCCAACGCGGTAGACCTTCCGTTGGAGCAGCTCACGTTTATCATTTTGCTGGCGTAAGCGGTATTCTGGGCAGCCGAAAGCGCGCTTTCGGCTTCAGCGGCCGTCATCCCGCCGAGATTTATACCGAGAGCGTATGTGTTCGGATATATAGTCCCGCTTGAAGCCGCGACTGCTCCCGCGCCAAGCGTGCAGGCGACAAGCGCAGCGATTATCACGACAATTATTATCACCGCGCGTTTTCCGCGTCCGCTTTTCTCCGGCGTCCCGGACGAATGTGTTCCTTCCAAATCTTCCTCTCCCATTCGTAAAACATTTTATACCCCGCGCCTGGCAAGGTATCATTCGTGTAGTATCATATGTATTTTATCATGAAAACTGCGCAAAAGCATTACAATACCATTACAATACGGCAGCCGGCGGAACGCGAGTTCGCTGAAAATACGCGTGTCAAGACGGCGATTTTCGACGTTTTTTACGCTTCGTCGTGTTGACTTGGCACGCATCGTAAGATAAAATGAATTATTATGATTTATTATTAAATATTTTCTGTCAGGACAAGTATATGTTGGGGGGAAACTCATTATGTCAGTCAAATATATTTTCGTAACGGGCGGTGTGGTCTCAGGTCTCGGTAAGGGGATAACCGCCGCGTCTCTCGGACGGCTGCTGAAAATGCGGGGGCTTCGCGTCACCATCCAGAAGTTCGACCCGTATCTAAACGTCGATCCCGGAACCATGAGTCCGTATCAGCACGGCGAGGTCTTCGTCACCGACGACGGCGCCGAGACCGATCTCGACCTTGGACATTACGAAAGGTTTATTGACGAAAACCTTACGAAAAATTCGTCTGTCTCCTCCGGCCAGATATACTGGAGCGTGCTCAACCGCGAGCGAACCGGCGACTACCTCGGCCGCACCGTACAGGTAATCCCCCACATTACCAACGAGATAAAGCAGCGCGTCTTCTCCGTCGGAACAGAGGACACTGACGTCGTCATCACCGAGATAGGCGGAACCGTCGGCGACATCGAATCCCAGCCTTTCCTCGAGGCAATACGCCAGGTCGCGCAGGAAGTCGGACGTCAGGATGTCATGTTCATACACGTTTCGCTCATCGTTTCCATCCCCGGAAGCGGAGAGCTTAAGAGCAAACCCACCCAGCACAGCTGCAAGGAGCTTCTCGGAATCGGAATCCAGCCTGACATTATCATGTGCCGCAGCGATTACGAAATACCCGGCGATATACTTGATAAAATTTCGCTCTTCTGCAACATCCCCAAGGAAAACGCCATCCCCAACCTGACGGCTCCAATACTCTACGAGGTGCCGCTGATGCTGGAAAAAGCCGGGCTCGCGGACGTGACCTGCCGCCGCCTCGGCCTCAACTGCCAAAAGCCCGACCTGAGCGAATGGGCCGCTATGGTCGAGCGCGCTAAAAATGTCCACGGCGAGGTTCGCATCGCCCTCGTAGGCAAGTACGTCGCGCTGCACGACGCATACCTCAGCGTCGTCGAGGCACTGACCCATGGCGGCATCGAAAACGACGCAAAGGTCGAAATCGAATGGGTTGACTCCGAAAAAGTCACCGACGACAACGCCGGAGAGATACTCGGCGCAGCGGACGGCATAATCGTTCCCGGCGGCTTCGGCGACCGCGGAATAGAGGGCATGATCTCCGCCGCAAGATACGCGCGTGAAAATAACGTGCCGTATTTCGGCGTTTGCCTCGGTATGCAGATGGCAGTCATAGACTTTGCGCGGCACGTCTGCGGCCTGCCTCAGGCGCACTCGAGCGAGCTGAATCCCGACACGCCCGATCCCGTCATCTATCTCATGCCCGAGCAGGTCGGCGTCGTAGCCAAGGGCGGCACGATGCGCCTCGGCGCGTATCCCTGCGTTCTGGCGGAGGGCACGATGGTCCGAGACATCTACGGCAGCGACCATATAAGCGAACGCCACCGCCACCGCTACGAATTCAACAACGATTACCGCGAGCTTATGACCAGCAAGGGCCTGCGTCTGGCCGGCCTGTCGCCCAACGGCCACCTTGTCGAGATAGTAGAGCTTCCGGAACATCCCTGGTTCGTCGGCGTACAGTTCCATCCCGAGCTCAAGAGCCGTCCCAACCGCGCTCATCCGCTTTTCCGCGATTTTATCCGTGCGGCCAAGGAGCATCATAACAGCTAAAGCTTCATAGACTTCAAAAGGCCGTCACCCGCGTGGCGGCTTTTTTTCATACGGCGGCGGCGGACAGGGCATACTTAAAGCGTGCAATGCGCTCCCAGTCATGTTACCAAATTGTAGCTATATTTCTCTTGCAAAAAACGTCGTCGTGTACTAATATCATTGATACAGTCTTTACTGCCATATTGGAGGATTACTCGAAAGATGAAAAAATTTCTTGCCCTTGCTCTCTGTCTGGGTGTTATCGCTTCCTGCCTTACTGCCTGCGGAGGCAGTAACAACTCTTCGGAACCCGGCGGTACCGCTACGTCCGGCACGACCGTGCCCGAGACAAGCAGCCTGCCGGAGTATTCGGACGCTATAGCGCTTACCCCCTCGGAGACAGCGCAAAACGACGAGCTGAAACAGCTTATTATATCCACCTTCGCTGTGCCGGAGGAATACGTCAACGATACTTATTATTTTTATAACTACGTCGACCTCAACGGCGACGGCACCGATGAGATAGTCGCTTCCGTCGTCGGACCCTATGTCAGCGGCAACGGCGGGGACAGCGGACTCATCATATTTATGGAGGACGGCAAAATGGTCGTCAACAAGCAGCTCTCACTCGTCCATATGCCCCTTATCGTCAGCGACGAGACGATCGGCGGCTGGAAAATGATAATTGCGCCCTACTCCGGCGGCGGGGAGGAAAGCGCTTACCACATGCTGCGCATCAACGACGAGGGCGAGAAGTACTTCAACATCCCCGACGGCGACTCGATAGAGACGCTCGAGGGCGTGACCGGCACCGCGATACTGTATAACGACGCGGCGGCGGACATTGCCAACGGGACGGCGCTCTGCCTCGGCAAATAACGTTATCCCATGCGCCGCGGAAAACGGCGCGTAAGATATAGGTTCCTTCTCTTTGGAAGACGGGGACGGGCGCGCACCTGTCCCCGCCTTTTCATGTCCCCCCGCGTTCCATCTTTCCTTTATCAAAAAATCCGCTCCCGCCGGGGACGGTCTGCACGGCAAAAAACGCGCCGCGGAATATAAATTCCGCGGCGCGTCTCTGCGTTTTTTTATTCAGATTGGATCTCTTACAGCATCTCGATGACAGTAGCCATAGCCGGGCCGCCGCCGACGCACAGGGAAGCAACACCGTAGTGCTCCTTCTTAGCCTTCATCTCGTTGATGCAGGCCATGATGATGCGGGCGCCGGTGCATCCGACAGGATGGCCGAGGCTGATGCCGGAACCGTTGCGGTTGACCTTGTCCATGTTGAGCTTAAGCTCTCTGTTGCAGGCCAGGAACTGAGCCGCAAACGCCTCGTTGAGTTCCCAGTAATCGATAGCGTCCTTGGAAAGTCCGACTTCCTCAAGGGCCTTGGGGATAACGTATGCGGGGCCGATGCCCATGATCTCGGCAGGAACGCCGTAGCTGGTAGTCGTAAGTATGCGGGCTACGGGATTAAGGCCGTGCTCTTTGCAGTACTTGCCTGTGGTGACGACCATCGCGGCAGCGGCGTCGTTGATGCCGGAAGCGTTAGCCGCGGTGACGGTGCCGCCGTCGGGCTTGAAGACGGGCTTCAGCTTGGATATGCTCTCGAGGCTGATGTCGCGGCGAGGATGCTCGTCCACCTTGAAATCGACAACGGTCTTCTTGACCTTGACGGGAACGGGAATGATCTCATCATCAAAACGGCCGGCGTCGATAGCGGCGATAGCGCGCTGATGGCTCATAACTGCAAGTTCGTCCTGCTCCTGGCGGCTGATGTTGTACTTGACAGCCAGATTCTCAGCGGTGAGGCCCATGTGATAGCCGGCGATAGAGCAGCTCAGGCCTTCCTTGGTGAGGGAGTCGACGAGCTTAACGTCGCCCATACGGAAGCCGGTGCGGCCGTTAAGAGAAAGATACGGAGCGCGGGACATGACGTCTGCGCCGGCGACGACAGCAACTTTGCAGCCGCCGGTTATAAGGCTGCGGCGAACGATGTCGAGAGCCTTCATGCCGGAAGCGCACTGCTGGTCAATAGTATATGCCCAGGCGCTGTTGGGGATGCCGGCCTTGACCTCAACCTGTCTTGCGGGGTTGCCGCCGTTGCCGTGCTTGTAAATGCAGCCCATGCCGAGCTCGTCGATCTCTTCAGGCTTGACGCCGGAACGCTCCATGGCGGCCTTTACCACGAGGGTGGCAAGATCCACCAGGGGCGTGTTCTTCAGAGATCCGAGAAAATCGCCGATTGCCGTTCTTGCATAGCCGAGTACTACGATGTCATTGTCATTGTACATAATTCTTTTCCTCCTTCAAAATATTAAGAATATGTTTCCATATTTCTCACTGAGATACAGCGTCGCTTTGGTTTATCAGTACAGACTATATCTGAGTTTATATCATTTACTCATATATTTGTCCGTATTGGTAGGTAGTACATAGTGGATATTGCCCAACAAAAAAATTGCTTGCGTTTTTTTCGTATGTATGATAGCATAAATTATGATATCTGGTGGAGTTTCGCTTCACCTACATAATGATGCTCCGTAATTGCAGCGGGGCGTACAACAATCCGAAAGCTTGTGGGGGGCGATTGGAATGCGTATAGAAAATATGCAGTATGTATTGGAAGTAATAAAGGCGGGGTCTATCTCGACTGCCGCGAAAAATCTCTGGATTGGGCAGACGACGCTTTCGTCCATAGTCAGGTCGGTTGAGGACGAGCTGCATTTTCCGCTGTTCGTCCGGACCTCCAAGGGCGTGAAGCTCACTCCAAAGGGCGAGGAAGCCGCCGAAATACTCAAACTCATCGTAAGCAACTACGAGGAGCTTTTTTCCCTCGGCGACGCGCCTCTGGCAAAGGAATCCAGCTGTAATATCGGGTGCTATCCTTATCTTTGTTCGCGGCTGAGCTCCGAGCTCATCAACGTAAAGACCGAACACTGCGACGGCATAAGCCTGAACATCATGTCCGTGCCGTCGAAAAAGGTTGTCTCCTCCGTCGCCAACGGCGACAGCGTCATCGGCGTCGGCGCGCTTACGCCGCCGGAGCTTGAGACTGAAAAACGTTTCGCCACGTCGAAAAAAATCAACTTTCAAGTGCTTTATGAGGATACTTTCACTCTTTTCGTGAACAAAAACTCAAAATATGCCGGAACCAAGTCGCTCGACATAAGCGAAATAAGCAATCTGGATATGGTAGGAACGCCGTTTTTTCCAAGATTTACGAGCTACTATCCAGTTCTCGACTGGAAGCGCCTTCGCCTTTACTCCGTCCTGAGCGACATGGAGTCCGTGAAGCAGGCGGTGGCGAGCTGCGACGTGGCGGCAATAATGCCGAATCTCGCTCTCGAAAACGACATATATATAAAAGAAGGGCTGATATTCCCCGTCGCGCTCAGAGGCCTGGGTTCCTCGCTGATGAATTTTGTAGTCTATCCGGAAGAGGCCGAGATGTCCTCCTTCGAACTCAGGATGCTCCAGAAGATTCGGAATTTCTACGCGTCCCCCCAACCGATAAGATAAACTCCGCCAATTAACCCGTATAATTTTACAGCCGTGAACGTCGGTAGATAATACCGCCGACGTTCACGGCTGCTGTCATGTTTCGTGCTCTTTTTCTCCCAACCCGCAAGTGGGGGTTCGCAGGCCAGGCGGAAGAAAGAGGGCGAAGCAAAACAATACTAATTGAAATGAACGCCGATTGTTTTTTATCCGCGCCCGGCGCGCTGTACGCGGCAGGCCAAAGACGCAGAAGCCAAACACGACGGAATCCCAGGAAATTTACCCGGGATCCGGCCTTGTCCCTCAACAATCTATTATCGCATTCATTGTCCCAAAATGGAAGTGATGCCTTTCCGAGATGGGCTTACCAACTTTTTCGCTATGTCCCCGGCATCCGAAATAGAGCCCCTTGTTTTTCTTATTTCTCCGCGCTCTCTATGGCGGCCTGTGCCGCGGCGAGACGTGCGATTGGCACGCGGAAAGGCGAGCAGGAAACGTAGTCGAGTCCCGCCCTGTGACAGAACTTAACGGACGACGGGTCTCCGCCGTGCTCGCCGCAGATCCCAAGATGGATGTCCGGGCGGGTCTTGCGTCCGAGCTCCGCGGCCATGTTAATGAGCTTACCCACGCCCTTCTGGTCAAGTCTCGCGAACGGGTCGCTCTCGTATATCTTGTGGTCGTAATACGCGTCGAGGAATTTGGCCGCGTCATCACGGCTGAAGCCGAAGGTCATCTGGGTCAGGTCGTTGGTGCCGAAGGAGAAGAACTCTGCCTCGGTCGCGATCTCGTCGGCGGTCAGCGCGGCGCGCGGTATCTCTATCATGGTGCCGACTTTGTATTTCATGTCGCTCTTCGCCTCGGAGATTATCTCGTCGGCAACCTTGACGACTACGTTCTTGACAAATTTGAGCTCCTTGACCTCCCCGACGAGCGGAATCATTATCTCGGGTACGATGTTCCACTCCGGATGGCGCGCGCGGACGTTCAGAGCAGCCTTGATCACGGCGGTTGTCTGCATCTCGGCTATCTCGGGATAGGTGACGCAGAGGCGGCAGCCGCGGTGGCCCATCATGGGGTTGAACTCGTGCAGCGAGGCGATGATGCTCTTAATCTGCGCGACGGTCTTTCCCATATCCTTGGCGAGGTTCGCGATATCCTCCTCTTCGGTCGGCAAAAACTCGTGCAGCGGCGGGTCGATATAGCGTATCGTGACGGGAGCGCCTTCCATAGCTTCGTACAGCTCCTCAAAATCGCCCTGCTGCATCGGCTCGAGCCTGGCGAGCGCCTTGACGCGCTGCTCCACGGTGTCGGAGCATATCATCTCGCGTATGGCGGGTATGCGGTCGGCGTTGAAGAACATGTGCTCCGTGCGGCAAAGGCCGATGCCCTCCGCACCGAGCTCCTTGGCCTTCTTCGCGTCGCGCGGGGTATCCGCGTTCGTGCGGACACGCAGGCGGCGGTATTTGTCCGCCCAGGCCATGACGCGCCCGAACTCGCCCGCGATGCTCGCGTCGACAGTCGGTATGGCACCGTCGTAGACGCAGCCGGTCGAGCCGTCGATGGAGATTACGTCGCCCTCGTGATACGTCTTTCCGGCTACGGTGAAGCGCTTGTTCTCCTCGTCCATGTCTATTTCCTTGCATCCGGAAACGCAGCAGGTTCCCATGCCGCGCGCGACCACGGCCGCGTGCGAGGTCATCCCGCCGCGAACCGTCAAAATGCCCTGCGCGGCCTTCATGCCCTCTATGTCCTCGGGCGAGGTCTCGAGGCGGACAAGCACGACCTTCTCACCCTTTTTCGCCTGAGCCTTCGCGTCTTCGGCGGAGAACACTATTTTTCCACAGGCGGCTCCGGGAGACGCGGCCAGCGCGCGGGCAACGGGCGTCGCCTTTTTCAGCGCGGCTTCGTCGAACTGCGGATGCAGCAGCGCGTCGAGGTTCTGCGGCTCTATCATCATAACGGCCTGCTTTTCGTCTATTCTGCCCTCGTCCACTAGGTCGCAGGCGATTTTCAGCGCGGCGACGGCGGTACGCTTGCCATTTCTCGTCTGGAGCATATAGAGCTTCCCGTTCTCGATGGTGAACTCCATGTCCTGCATGTCGCGGTAATGGTCCTCGAGTTTGCCGCATATCCCGACGAACTCGGAATACGCCTCCGGCATGACCTTTTCAAGGTCGGATATGGGGTTCGGCGTGCGGACGCCGGCCACGACGTCCTCGCCCTGGGCGTTCATAAGGAATTCGCCGAAGAGCTTTTTCTCGCCGGTGCCGGGGTTGCGCGTGAACGCGACGCCCGTACCCGACGTGTCGCCCATGTTTCCGAACACCATCATCTGGATGTTTACAGCGGTGCCCCAGGAATAGGGGATCTCGTGGTCGCGGCGGTAGACCTCGGCTCTCGGGTTGTCCCAGGAGCGGAAAACGGCCTGTATCGCGCCTAGAAGCTGGGTCTTGGGATCGTCGGGGAAATCCTCGCCGATGGCTTTTTTGTACTCGGCCTTGAACTGCGCGGCAAGCTCGGCCAGGTCCTTATCGTTGAGGTCGGTGTCCAGCGCGGTGCCGCGCTCCTTTTTCATCTTGTCTATAAGCTCTTCAAAATATTTCTTGCCGACGCCCATAACGACGTCGGAATACATCTGAATAAAACGACGGTAGCAGTCATACACCCAGCGGGGATTGCCGGTTTTGGCGCAAAGTGTGTCCACCACCTGCGGATTGAGTCCGAGGTTGAGAATGGTGTCCATCATGCCGGGCATCGAGGCGCGGGCTCCGGAGCGCACGGAAACGAGCAGAGGGTTCTCCGTATCGCCGAATTTCTTGCCGGATAGTATTTCAAGCTTCGCGATCGAGTCCTTTATCTGCGCGAGTATCTCATCGTTAAGCTTGTCCCCGTCGGAATGATATCGCGTACAGGCTTCGGTAGATATTGTAAATCCCTGCGGGACAGGGAGTCCAAGATTCGTCATCTCCGCAAGATTCGCGCCCTTGCCGCCAAGCAGCTCTCGCATTTTCGCGCTGCCTTCGCTGAACATATACACATACTTCTGAGCCATAGTTTCCGCACCTTTCTCATTATCATTTGCATTATTTGTTATTATTTTATCTTTCGCATCTGCAATTATAATACGTCCACCCCCGGCGTGCAACGAGAAACGACGGAGATTTATCAAATATTTGCTGCTGTCGCCGCACGGCGCATGATTTTATTCACCGCGCGGATGGCCCTGGGAACGAGGATGCCTCCCCTTTTTTCAGAGGATTCTTTTTACCAGCGGCGGGGATGGAATCCCCGCAGTAATCAACCCGTAAACGCCTTTTGCTATATCATTTATATTGTGTTATACTATATTATTGTTATTTTCAGCGCCCTTTCATTCGGGGCGCTGCGCAAGGAGGAAATCCAGCATGGAAAAGAAGAAGTTTTACATCACAACGCCCATTTATTACCCCTCGGACAAGCTGCACATAGGCCACACCTACTGCACAGTCGCAGCCGACGCGATGGCGCGCTACAAGCGCCTCCAGGGCTGCGACGTCATGTTCCTCACCGGGACAGACGAGCACGGCCAGAAGATAGAGGAAAAGGCGAAGGACGCCGGCATAACGCCCAAGCAGTTCGTCGACAACATCGTCGAGGGCGAGCGCGGAGTTAAGAGCCTGTGGAAGCTGATGAACATTTCCAACGACCGCTTTGTCCGCACCACCGACGATTATCACGTCAAATCAATCCAGTACATTTTCAAAAAGATGTACGATAACGGAGATATATACAAGAGCACATACAAGGGCAAATACTGCACCCCCTGCGAGAGCTTCTGGACCGAGACGCAGCTCGTCAACGGCTGCTGCCCCGACTGCGGGCGTCCTGTGGTCGACGCAGAGGAGGAGGCTTATTTCTTCCGCCTGAGCAAGTACGCGGACCGCGTGCGCCATCTGCTGGTCGACACCGATTTTCTTTCGCCGCGCTCGCGCGTGAACGAGATGGTAAACAACTTCATCGACCCCGGACTTGAGGACCTGTGCGTCTCGCGCACAAGCTTCACCTGGGGAATACCTGTGACCTTCGACGAAAAGCACGTCGTCTACGTCTGGATAGACGCGCTGTCAAACTATATCACCGCCCTCGGCTACGGCAACGATAAATACCACGATTTTGAAAAATACTGGCCGGCGGACGTGCATTTCGTCGGCAAGGAGATAGTCAGGTTTCACTCCATAATCTGGCCTGCGATGCTTATGAGCCTCGGTCTGCCGCTGCCCAAAAAGCTGTTCGGACACGGTTGGCTGCTGCTCGACGGCGGCAAGATGTCCAAGTCCAAGGGCAACGTGGTTGACCCGTACCTGCTCGCTGAGCGCTACGGAGTGGACGCTCTTCGCTACTTCCTGCTGCGCGAATTTCCCTTCGGCACCGATGGCAATTTCTCTAACGAGTCGCTTATAAACCGCATCAACGTCGACCTTGCGAACGACCTCGGAAACCTTGTCTCCCGCACGACGGCGATGGTCGAAAAGTATTTTGGCGGCGCGCTTCCCGTTGGCTGCGGCGCAACGCAGGACGAGATCGATTTTGCCGCGTCGCTTGCCGCCCTTCCCGCCGGAACAGACGTTAACCTCAGTTCCTCCGACATGGACGAGACCACGCTGCACGACGCCGAGCTCGTCGCCGCGTGCGCCCAGCTCCGGGCGCGCTACGAGGCGGAGATGGAGAACTTTGCGTTCCAGAACGCGCTGATGGCCGTGTTCGGCGTCATTGCCCGCGCGAACAAGTACATCGACGAAAACGCCCCCTGGGCGCTGGCTAAGGATATGGACGCAAACGGAGCGCGCCTTGCGCACACGATGTACAATCTGCTCGAGACGATACGCATCTGCGCAACGCTGCTGTTGCCGTTCACGCCGGACTCCTGCGAGAAGATATTTGCCCAGACCGGCGTCGGCGACGACGGCCGCACATGGGATTCCGCCGCACGCTGGGGCGCGATTAGCGAGACCGCGCAGGTCAAAAAGGGCGAGGCCGTTTTCCCGCGCATCGACGCCGCGAAGGAGCTTGCCGAACTCGATGCTCTCGAAGCCGCGAACAAAGCTGCCGCCAAGGCCGCCAGCGCTCCCGCGCTCGAGGTCGAGCTGCAGACGGACGAGAAGGTCGATTTTGACACGTTTGCAAAGAGCGATTTCAGAGCCGTAAAGGTCAGGTCCTGCGAAGCCGTGCCCAAATCGTCGAAGCTTCTGTGCTTTACGCTTGACGACGGCACCGGAACCGACCGTCAGATTCTCTCCGGCATTGCGAAATTCTATAAGCCCGAGGAGCTCGTCGGCAAGACGCTCGTCGCCATCGTCAACCTCCCGCCTAGGAAGATGATGGGGCTTGAGTCCTGCGGTATGCTCATATCCGCCGTGCACAAGGAAGGCGGAGAGAAAAAACTGAACCTCATCATGGTCAGCGACGCGATACCCGCCGGAGCGAAGCTCTGCTGAATGCCCCGCAACTCAAACGCGCGGAGGCGTTTTCCTCCGCGCGTTTCTTTTTCGCCCCGCCGCAAAACCGTGGTAGACAAACCCATTTGCGGGTCGTATAATATCATGGTTATCTTTGCAGAAGCATGGGGAAAAGAGAGAAAAATGAGCAAATACCAGAAAACGGGATATTTCCTCGTCGTCATTGGCGGGCTGTTCTGGGCGCTGTCCGGCGTCTGCGGCCAGTTCCTGTTCACACACAAGGGCTGGGAGGCGACGTGGCTCGTCCCAATGCGCCTGCTTTGCGCGGGCGCGATACTGACAGCCATATCCTGCACCGCGCAGAAACGCGACGCGCTCCGTGTTTTCAAAAAGAGGCGCGACGTCGGCGCTCTGCTTATCTTCGGGCTGCTCGGCATCGGCCTCTGCCAGCTTACATATTTTACGACCATACAGCATTCCAACGCCGCCACAGCCACAGTGCTGTGCTACGCGGGGCCCGTCATCGTCATCGTTTTTGTCGCGCTTCGGAACCGACGGCTGCCGTCGGCGGCTGAGGGCGCGTCCGTCGTGCTGGTGATATTCGGCACTTTCCTTCTTGCGACGCACGGCGACCCGACTACGCTCGTCATCTCGCGCGTCGCGCTGGTGAGCGGGCTCGTGTCCTCCTCGGCGGCGGCGCTTTACTCGATACAGCCGCGCCGGATAATAGCCGAGTTCGGCACTGTACCCGTTATAGGCTGGGGAATGCTCATAGCGGGCGTGTGCATGGCGGTGCTGTTCCGGCCGTGGCACACGGTCGGAACGTACGACCTTCAGGCTTTCGCCGCTTTCGCCGTCATCGTGATATTCGGCACGGTCGTGAGCTTCAGCTGCTTTCTTGAGGGCGTCCGGCGCATCGGCCCGGTCAGGGGCAGCATTCTCGGCGCTTCGGAGCCGCTCGGCTCTACGGTCATGTCTATAACGCTGCTCGGCGTCAGGTTTGCGCCGGTCGACTTTGCGGGCTTTGCGTGCATTCTTTCTACGGTGTTCGTTCTCGCATGGAACGATAAGATAAAGGCACGCCGTGAAAAAAGCAAATAAGAAAACGACAAAGGCCTCGCCTTTGCCGTTTTTTATTATGCCGCGCCGCGCGCGAAGACCTCTGCGGCGCACTCGGCGAAAAGCCGCGCCGAATACAGCGCCTCGTCTAGCGAGTTGCCCGCAGCGCCCACCTCAACGAGTATCGATCCCGTCGTCGCATTCTGGTTATATCTGGAATTTCTTACATACATCGGCCGCATCAGCGTCGGGTACTTCCCGCAGACGTCCTGCTGGAGCTCCGCCGCGAGCTTGAGGTTCTCGCGCCAGTCCGGGTGCTCGAGCCCGCTGCCGTCCGTTCCGACGATTATCGAGACCTGCGCTGCATTCTTTCCGTCTATCTCGGAGACCACCTTGTACACGGTGCCCTCGCTGTCCGAGACCGCGTCGCGGTGCACGTCAATAATAAAATGTATCGATGGATATTTCTTAAGATACCTCTGTATCGACTCCATCGAACGGTCATAGGATCCGTCGTAGCTCGGATAATCGTAGAGCGTCCTGTCGTGAAGCACGGATATTCCCGCGTTTTCAAAGGCGTCCGCCATCTCATCGCCGACGCGTACGACGTTGTACTCCGTGTCGGTCGTGCGGCAATCGCCGCTGGCCTCGTATTCCTGCCCGGCGGGCATAGTATATGCCTCCGAGCCATGGGTGTGCATTATGAGCACCTGCGGAGCGTCGTCCGAAAGCGTCGCTTTCCGCGACGACGACATCAGCGAATCCATATCGATCGTATAGTCCGTCGTGTTATATATATACACGTCTTTCCACACCGTGTAGCCCGACGAGGAGGTCGGAAGCAGCGTACGCGCCGCCACGCCGTTGTCCTCGTCGGACGCCGTGCCGACGCCGCCCTCCGGGCTCTCATCCGCGCCGTCTACTATCGTCGTGCCCTCCTCTTCCTCCTCGCTCTCGCTCATCTGCGCCGCGAAAGCTCCGGAAAAATCGCCCAGCTCCCAGCGCAGCAGCGCTTCCGCAACAGTCGAGCGGGTGGGTGACGAAAGCGCATCCGGCCCAGCCGAGAAGAATACCGCGCAAAACGCAACCGACGCGGCCGCCAGCGCCATAAGCCGCCGAGCCAGCGGTTCTGGGGCTTTTTTCCGTTTCATTTGTCTTTTCATTTTGAAAATCCTCCCAGGGGCAGGATGTCCTTTTCCTGCGCCACATGAAAATATATGAAAGCGCGAGGGCAGATATGAAAACAAATGCGCGGACGGCGATGCGCAAAGCAGCATGTATCTTTTTATTGAAAACCCGCAGTCGTTTTCAATACGCAAAAGACGGACGCGCTTTCGCGCGTCCGTCTTTTATGCATATCAGGGAAAAGCCTTACTTCTTGGCGCCGTTCACAGCGTCCTTCAGGGCCTTTCCGGCCTTGAAAGCGGGAACCTTGGCGGCTTTGATCTTTATGACCTCGCCGGTCTGGGGGTTCTTGCCCTTGCGCGCGGCGCGCTTACGAACCTCGTAAGAGCCAAAGCCAACCAGCGTAACCTTGTCGCCCTTTTTCAGAGCCTTGGTAACAACATTGGTGTAAGCGTTGACGGCGGTCTCGGCGTCTTTCTTGCTGAGGTTGGCTTCCTTGGCGATTGCTTCGATAAGTTCGGATTTATTCATAAATAAGTTCTCCCTTTCGTTCGTAAATTTTTCCGGGGGATTCGACTTAAAGGCCCTTCCCGGCGTTTTTCACAGCTTTCCCGGTCTTACGCAATTATAGCAATTCCTTTCAGAAATTACCAGAGGTTTTGAAAAAAAAGTCGAAATTTTTCGTCCGGAAAACCCCGCTGTGAAGCGGGTTTCGCACACTGCTATGTAATTCTGTTCAGAACGAACGCGGGCTTTTTATTGAAATTGACTAAGAAGCCGCTCGTCAGCGGGCTTTGCACGGCAGCGTCAAAACTCCTGCTGAAGCAAATACCACGCGCTTCCGACGCGTCCGACATACGTATCTTCCGTAAGTTCGGCAGTTCCTCCGCTTCCGCTGACCGACACGATATAGGTCATATGAAAAAGCATGGAAACGTCCGGCGAAACGCCGTATTCCTCCGAGAGCTTATCGAGATACGCCTGCTTATCCTCGCCGCGAAGCCATTCCACGCTCTTGACCTTAGGAGTGGCAATGAGCGAGCTTCCGTAAACCGCCGCCCAGTCCGAGCGTTTTCCCTTCCAGTAGCCATTGAGTCCCATGAACCCGTCCTGCGTCAGAGCCTCGTAAAAATCGGGGTAGTAGATGCCGCTGAGATAGGCCGTTGTCTGCGTCGTGAGCGCTGCGTACACGTTTTCGACCGGCACGAACGCCGCGTTGCGCGTGTCGTCGAAGACCCGCACCGCGCCTACGGCGGCGGCGATAAGAACAATGAGAATGAGCAGTGAAATAAAACGGCGCTTGAACTTGCTTTTTTTCTTCGGCTCCTCATCGGGATAGACGTAGGGCGCCCCGTCCTCCGCGTCCGGCGTTTTCGCCTTTCTGAATTTCGGACTCTTCTCCGACGGCGCGTCCGGCGTTTCGGGAACGGCTTTGGGCGCGCCCTTCGGCGCATCCGGCTCCGTCAGCTCCTCGTCGAGCCGCGCAGAACCTTTTTTGATGACGAATTTGTCGTCATCCTCTTCCGGGACTAGCCGTGAGCCGCAGTAACGACAGAACACGTCGTCCTCGGCCACGTTCTTTCCGCATTTTTCGCATATGTTCATACACAAAAACCTCCTTCTCAAGAAGTCCGCGCGTCAGCGTTTCGCGCGCCGCCTCGCACCGGCGGCAGCGTCGGAATCCGGCGTCTCCGTCGGCGTTGTCGGAAAAATGTTTATCTTCTGCCCGTGGAAAAGCTGCCACAGCACGCGGAACATACAGTAGCCCACGGCCGCGACAATAATCAGCAGCAGCCAGCTCTTCCCGCTGAAATCGACGAGCGAGAAAAACGGCTTGAAGAAAATATAGCCGGTAAAGAACAGCGTAAGCATCGAAAAAAACAGCGCGGTCCGCACCCGCGTCCACGGATGACAGACGTAAAACAGCAGCAGCAGGCATATCGAGCCCGTAAACAGCACGCACAGCGAAGAGACCTGCTCCTGCGGTATACCAAACTCAAACCCGCACCATACTATCAATAATATTACAGCGGCAACAGTTATGCCGCACGGCGCGGCAGAGCGCATGACGTTCGGCAAAAACCGCCCGCGGAGCCTGTCGTGGTTTGGCTGGAGTCCGAGGACGACGGATGGTATGCCTATCGTCGTCGTGCTGATAAGCGTGAGCTGTATCGGCTGGAACGGGTAGCTTGTAGCGATGAAAAGGAACGCCACGGCTAGTATGGACGCGAACACGGTCTTGACTAGAAACAGCGAAGCCGAATGCTGGATGTTGTTGATGGAGCGCCGCCCCTCGGCCACTATCTTCGGCAGCGCGTCAAAATTGGATTTAAGCAAAACGAGATGCGCGACGTTTCGGGCGGCGTCCGCGCCGCCCGCTATGGCGATGGCGCAGTCGGATTCCTTGAGCGCCATGACGTCGTTGACGCCGTCGCCCGTCATGGCGACCGTGTGCCCCTTTTTCTGAAGTGCCTTGACGAGCAGTTTTTTCTGCTCCGGCGTCACGCGTCCGAACACCGTGTATTTCTCGCAGGCCTCGGCTATACCGGCGTCTTTCAGCGTCGAGGCGTCGACTGATTTTTCCCAGTTTTCGACTCCCGCGCGGCGGGCGATATTAGCCACTGTATCGACGCCGTCGCCGGAGATGACCTTGATGTCGACGCCTTCTTTTTTGAAGAATTTCAGCGTTGCGGGCGCTTCTTTCCTGATGTTGTCCTGGAGCAGGAGAAGCGCTATCGGGCGAAGACCCTCGGGAAGCCCCTCGTCGGGGATTGGCTCGTCCGTATGCGCCAGAAGGAGCACACGGTAGTCGCCGCTGTAATCGAATACGGCTTCCTGAAGATGTACGTCGCGGTGCGGCATGACGAACTCGGCCGCGCCGAGTATGAACGTTCCGCGCCCGGTAAACGTGGCGCCCGACCATTTGGTGCGGCTTGAAAACGGAGCGATCTTTTCCGCCGTCCAGGCGGTCTTTTCGGAATACTTATCGGCGATGGCGGTAAACGTCGCGTTCCTGTCCTGAAGCGCCTCCGTCAGCGACGAGAGCGCCTCCGGTATAAGCGTCTCGGCATTGTCGTCGTAGACTATCGTCTCGGCCAGAGTCATC
The DNA here is from genome assembly GCA_034926415.1 of Oscillospiraceae bacterium. Taxonomy (GTDB): domain Bacteria; phylum Bacillota; class Clostridia; order Oscillospirales; family Oscillospiraceae; genus JAYFRC01. The sequence continues at coordinate 15,606 of JAYFRC010000043.1, read as the reverse complement.
GTGCCCTCGGTTATCGTGCCCGTCTTGTCGAGGCACAGCGTGTCGACGCGCGCCAGAGTCTCGATGCAATAAAGCTCCTGCACGAGCACGCTCTTCTGCGCGAGGCGCACGACAGACGCGGCGAGCACGGTGCTCGTCAGCAGTATGAGCCCGCCCGGCACCATGCCGACCAGCGCGCCCACGGTCTGTATTATCGCGTCGCGCAGGCTCGTATCGGGCAGCGTGAGCTGGTTGCGGAAAAGCAGCACGCTTATCGGTATTAGCGCAATGGAGATGACGGTGACTATCGCGGTCATTGTGGTCATTATCTCCGAGTTGACCTTTTTCACATACTTCGCGCTTGAGGATATCTTTGAAATATAGTTGTCCTCGGCTACGCGCTCGGCTCTGGCGCGGCAGCTGCCGCTGACTATAAAGCTGCCGGCCATCACGATGTCGCCGATGTTCTTCGATATCGGGTCGCTCTCGCCGGTTAGAAAGCTCTCGTCCGCCTCGCAGAAGCCGGAGACCACGCGGCTGTCCGTCGGCACCTGATTTCCCGAGGAGAGGACTATTATGTCGTCGATAACAAGTTCGTTTACGCCTATGTCTTTCGTCTCGCCGTCGCGCACGACATGAGCTTTCGCGGCGTTGATGAAGCTGAGTGCGTCCACGGCGCGCTTGGCTCGTATTTCCTGGAAAATACCAATGCCCGCGTTACACACGACGACGCCCATAAACAGCATATTTTTGAAGCTGCCGACGCAAAGCAGGGCTACCGCGAATACCACGTTTACAAGATTGAATACTGTGCAAAGGTTCTTGAAAACTATCTGCTTTTCCGTTTTCGTTGGAACGGAGGTGTTGTAGTTGAGCCATCCCGCGGCTTCGCGTTCCTTTACCTGCTCCGCCGTAAGCCCGCTCTTCGGGTCGCTCTCTATCCGCTCTATATTGATCCGCGGCGGACGCTCCCGCTCCGGCGTTTTCTGTTTTGTGGTACCGTTTTTGTCTGCCGCCATAAATTACCTTATCCTTACATAATAACTGTTTCGCATTGTCACATAATGCGGAAAGCTTGTACCTCAAACATAAATATATAAAATCAGTATACCACGGAAGCGAAAAAAATAATATGCATATATTGTTAAATTGTGATGGCGTAATGCGGCTGCGCCTTTCAATTTTGGAGGGCGGAACGCAAAGCGCGGCGGATGAGCACCATTAGGGGCGTTGCCTCCCGCTTCGCCGTCAGAGAACGGCTCCCGAATCCCTCCGCACGTACAAAAACGCGCCCCCGCGGCAAACGGAAGCGCGTTTTATATTCGTTTATTCGGCCTTCGGCGCTCCGCCCGGAGCTCCGTTTCCGCCGTGCCCTCTGCGGCGGCCTCTGCGGTGCGGGCGGGAACGGTGCTGCTGTTCCTGCGGCGCGGCGGCGTTGCCGGCCATCGGTATGTTCGACGCGAAGCGGACTATCTGCTTCGGCGGCGTGTCCTGACGCGGTTTTTGCTGCTCCTGCGGCCCTCTTTTCTGGGGATCGCGCTGGGGCTTCTGCTGCTGCGGACGCGGCGGCCTTGCTCCCTGGGGCTGCTGGCGGGGACTGTCGTCTCTTCGCCGGGGCTGCTGCTCCTTACGATCCGGAGCAGGCGCCGCCGGGCGCGCGAAATCGCTTTCAAACGCAGCCATCATCTCTTCCTCTGCGGGGTCCTCGGACTTTATGCGCTCGGGACGCGGGGGTATATCTATCCCGTCGCGCGTACCCTTGCCGCTGCGCAGGATTATTATCTCGCCCATGCGGTAATTTTTCGGCGCTTCAGGCGCGTCGTCGAGGCGGACGGTGACCGTCTCCCTGACGAGATTGACGGCGGTGACGTTTCCGGGTCCGTCCGGGGTCTGTACAAAGGAATCGCTCCTGCACATGCGCTTTGCGGCGTCCTCGTAGGCGCACTGCTCGTATTTGAGGCAGCACATCAGCCTGCCGCAGGTGCCCGATATCTTCGTCGGGTTGAGCGACAGGTTCTGCGTCTTCGCCATTTTTATGGACACGGGCTGAAAGTCGTCGAGGAAGCTACTGCAGCAGAACGGACGGCCGCATATGCCGAGTCCGCCGAGCATCTTGCTCTCGTCGCGCACGCCTATCTGACGCAGCTCTATACGTGAATGGAACTGCGCGGCGAGGTCCTTCACGAGCTCGCGGAAATCAACGCGTCCGTCGGCAGTGAAGAAGAAGATTATCTTGTTGCCCTCGAAGCTGCACTCCACGTTGACGAGCTTCATATCGAGGCCGTGTTCCGCTATCTTCTTTTCGCATATTGCGAAAGATTCCTTTTCGCGGGTGCGGTTGCTTTCCACCGTGCGGCGGTCGGCATCGGTCGCGAGGCGTATCATCTGGCGAAGCGGCTGTACAATGCGCTCGTCGGCGACCTGATGATTGCCGACGCAGCATATGCCGAACTCCGCGCCCTGCGCGGTGTCCACGATGACCTCGTCCCCGATCTTCACGGTTTCCTCGCCGGGCGAGAAATAGTATGCTTTACACCCGCCGCGGAAGCGGACGCTTATTACTTCAGTCAACTTTTGGGGCCCTCCTGTTGCGTTCCTGCGAAAACGGACGCGACCGCCGCGCCGAAGGCTCCGAGAGTGTGCCCCACGCCGACGTTGTATCCGCTTTCGTCCCTGTATTTTTCCAGTATATCTATTATGCCCGCGAGCTGTGCTTTTGTCAAACTTTTTGCGAGCGTCCGGGGCATATCGTCATAGGTTTCCGGGGTATTCCGGCCGTAGAGCGACAGCAGCGCGGCGGCGAATACCTCCCGAGCGGCGGCAAACAGCGGCGAAAGCGACGCGCGGTCAAGACGACGCGTCTCCATTAAGGCGAGAAATCCTGCGAGCTCGTCCTCCCTTTTCCCGGAAATGCAGCAGCAAAGCTCGAGCGCTTCGCCGAGCATGGCTTTCTCTTTCTCGTCCGCGCCGCCGTCGTTCAGGCGCAGCTCAATGCAGCGGGAGCGCATCGTCGCCAGCAGCGACGATGAATTTTCCGCGCAGAATATGAACGCGGCGCGCTCCGGCCCCTCCTCGACGGTTTTCAGCATAATGTCCTGGCCGCGCGCGTCCAGCTTGCCGCAGTCGGGGAAAATATAGACCTTGCGCTTTCCCTCGTTCGGCAGGATGTACGCGTCGGCGCGGACGGAGCGCATGATTTCAACGGATATTATTTTGTGTTCGTCGTCCGTGACCGTAAAAACGTCGGGATGTATGTTTTCCGCCACCTTGCGGCAGGCCGCGCATTTCATGCACGGTCTTCCCTCGGGCGCCGTGCACTCCATCGCGGCGGCCAGATACTTAGCTGCGCGGAGAGCGTCTCCCTCTCCGCTTATGATGAACGCGTGTCCGAGCGTCCCCGCGTCCGCGGCGGCGCTCATTCGCTCGTATATGCGCTCTTCCCTTGCGTCGCTCAAACCCTCTCCGCCTCCTTTACGACCGATACATACGTCTTTTCCTCATAGCCCACGCCCTGAAGATACGCGAGTATCTCCGGCCCTATTTCCTCGCCCGGCGCCGCGACCGGCACTCCCGGCGGATACGGCGCTATGCACTCGGCGGCCGTACGGCCCGCCGCCGCCGCGAGCGGAATGCGCTCTCTCGGCGAAAACGCCGCGTCTCTCATTGCCATGACGCGCTTTGCCGCGGGAAGCTCCGGGCAGGCACGCGCATCGCCGCTTGCCGGAGCGAGCGGCTCAAGCGCCCTTATCGCATCCGAAAGCCGCGCGAGGTCTCCGTCCGAATCCGCACAGGTCACTATGAACACCGCCCTGTCGCGGTCTGACGTCTCGCAGCACACGCCGTATTTTTCATCGAGCATGCGCGCGGCGCGCTTCCCTCCTAGCGAGCCCATGTCCACGGTCAGCCGCGTCGGGTCGGCATCCGCGCCTTCAAAAGCGCGAAAAACTCCCCGCGAATTTATCTCTTTCCTTATTTTCCCAACGCCTTTCGCGGCGCGCATATACTCCGCCGCTCCGCCGCCCTCGGTAATATACGCACGCGCCCAGTCGATGGACGCCATTATCGCGTAGGACGGGCTGGAGGTGCCGAACATCGCCGTCTTTTCCCGCACGTCCTCCGGCGCGAAATCGCCGGAGGCGAAAAGCATCGCGGCGCTTCCGAGCGCCGGAAGCGTCTTGTGCGCCGAGGTCACGGACACGTCCGCGCCCTTTCCCTGCGCGCATTTCCCCATCCCGACGAACGGGAAATGCGCGCCGTGCGCCTCGTCCACAAAAAGCCGCGCGCCGTGCGCGCGGCATGCCGCGCCTATCCCTGCAACGTCCAGCACTCGCCCGTAATATGTTGGCGATGTCACGCAGACCGTCTTTATATCATTATGTATGTCCAGCGCGGCGGAAACGCGCTGAGCCGTCGGAAACCAGACGTATTCCGGCTCGAGTCCGAGCAGCGCCATGCCGGTAAAGAACGAAAGGTGGCTTCCCCGGTCGAGCAGTATCTTGTCGCCCGGCCGCGCGCAAAGCGCAAGCGCCGCGTGCACCCCCTGCGTAGAGCCGCCGGTCAGAAAATAGCAGCTCTCCGCGCCCCAGGCCGACGCGGCCAGCGCCTCGGCCCCGGCTATGGGCCCGTCGCCCGTATAGAGGTTGCCCGTGCCGTCAAGCTCGGTAAAATCCAGCGCGGCGGCAGCGAGGAACTCCGGCGGGGCGCATTTGCCCTTATGTCCCGGCATGTGCATACGGAGCGTCCCGAGTCCCGCGCGCGATACTAGCGTGTTGTAAAGCGGCGCGTTCACAGCGGCGCCCCCTTTCGCAATATTCTGATAATGTATTTTACCATGTCATGCGCAAAAAGGAAACAAAAAGCAGCAGTGACGCAAGCAGGTCAAGAACAGCCGCCTCGACATTAGAAACCCGCGTCTTTCATATTTCTTATATTCGTTGATTTTGCCGTTCGGTTTGTTTGGAAACAAAAATTACAAATTGTAACCATCAGAAATTGTGCCGATTTGGGCGTTTTTCGAAAAAGTGTTACTATATGCTGTGCTTTTGTGACAAAAATCAAAATGCATGGCCGTTTTTCGTCAAAAACATACAAAACTTCTTCTTGACGTATGCATTTTAATCGGGTACACTATCTGTAACCGAATTGTAATATTTGTTTTCGGCAGTTCGCCGGAGACTTTACATTAAGGAAGAGGAAGCACGTTATTATGGAAGAAATTTTACAGCGCGGCGGAGCGCGGCTCGAAAAGCGTACAAGCATTCCGTCGCGCGCAGATGTGTCGTTCCCCGAATCGGATAACGCGTTCAGCCAGCTTCGGCTTATGATGGTCGGTTCGGCTCCCGTCGCGGCCGACTTAGGCGGACAGACGCTCCGCGGGCTCGGCGGCGCGGTCGCTCTGGCCGGGAAAAAGATTGCAAATTACCGCGTAAAGCCTTACGCATTTCTTATTGCGGCAGCCGTGATATTCTCCGGCGCAATGTTTTCCCAGAGCCACACGCTCGCAACGGAAGTTCGCATAAACGGCGAATCCGTCGGCGTCGTCGCCAATGCCCAGACCTATCTCGACGCAAAGGATTTCGTCACGGCTTCGGCAAGCACGGCGCTGGGCTACGACTTTTCATTTGAGGACGAGGGGCAGAAGATAACCTCCGTCCCCGTAATAGTTTCAAAGGACAGCCTGCTCGATCAGGAGGCGCTTGAGGACGCTATCTGCAATGCAAGCAGCCTTGTTACCTATTCCTACGTTCTCAACGTGGACGGCAAAGCAGTCGGCGCTACCGGCCATCCCGAGATTCTCGAGACACTTCTCAAGCAGAAGCTCAACCAGTATGTTACCGCCGACACCATATCAGCGGAGTTCGTACAGAATATCGAGATATCCCACGAGGTCATCTCCGCCGACGAGAAGAGCGCGCTAGGCAGCATTCTCGACGTCGCGAACAGCACCTCCAAGGCAAAGCAGGTCTACACCATAAAGGACGGCGACACATGGTCCGAGATAGCCGAGGCGTACGAGATGTCCTCCGCCGATCTTCTGGCCCTGAATCCCGGCTCCAATATCGACATGATACACATCGGCCAGCAGCTTACGGTCAGCGCGGAAATCCCTCTGCTGAGCGTCAAGACCATCAACCACGAAAGCTATGTGGCCGCAGTTCCCTATGATATCGAAAAGCAGAACGACAGCTCCATGTACGTCGGACAGACCAAGGTCCTGACCGCGGGAGTCAACGGCACGGCCGACGTTGTGGCAAACGTCAGCTATGTCAACGGAGTCGAGTCACAGCGCGACATCGTTTCCTCGGTCACGACGACCGCTCCCATCACCGAAGTCCTCGCCGTCGGTACGAAGGCGCGTCCCGCCACCATGGCAAGCGGCTCGTTCCGCTGGCCGGCAAGCGGAAGACTCAGCTCGACCTACGGCTATCGCACAGTCCTCGGCGTCTACCGCTTCCATTCCGGAATCGACATCGCGGGCTATTACGGCGCTCCCATCTACGCGGCCGACGGCGGCACAGTCACCTACGCCGGCTGGATGAGCGGCTACGGATACCTCGTAATAATTAGCCACGGCAACGGCTACCAGACCTATTACGGACACAACAGCAAGCTTCTTGTCTCCGTCGGAACAAAGGTATACAAGGGACAGAATATAGCCAAGATGGGCTCCACGGGGCGCTCGACCGGCAACCACTGCCACTTCGAGATACGCTACAACGGCTCCACGGTCAACCCGCTGAAATACCTGCCTTAAACAAAAATAACAAAACCGCCTCTCCAAAAGGAGGGGCGGTTTTTTGCCGTCGTCCTGGTAACCGTACTCGTCGGGGTTCATTCGCACTGGTTGATTTCCCCGTTTACCTCGGTCTCGACAGACCCGTGGCGTTTCCAGCGGCCGGACAGATAATAGATTATCGCTATGGCCGCGCCGATGATCCAGCCGCCGATAAAGCAGCCGAACATATACTGCTGGCCGAAGTAATAGTCGAGCAGATAGCAAAGCAGCACGCGGCCGAGCAGAACCGACACTATCGTTGTTATAAGCGGCACTATGCTTTCGCCTGCGCCGCGCATAATGCTTCCGAGCACCATGATGAAGGTGAACAGGATATACCCCGGCATGACCCAGTAAAGGTACAGCTCTCCCGCCGCGATAACGTCCGGGCTCTTTGAGAAAAGCCACATCATCGGCCCTGCGAGCGGTATCACGATGGCGGCCGATATCACGCTCCAGCCTATACTCATCAGCATGCTCGCCCTTGTGCCCTGCGGCACGCGGTCTATATGTCCCGCGCCGATATTCTGGCCGGTATAAGTCGTGGCGGCGTTTGCTATCGACTGTATCGGCAAAAATGCGAAGCAGTCTATCTTGTTGGCGACGTTGAACCCGGCGGTAAAATCGTAGCCGTAGGCGTTGACCTTGGCATAGACCGCCATGATGCCGACCGCGATCAGCGCGTTCTGTATCCCTGCGGGAAGTCCGATGCGTATCGTCTGCGCGAGGAGCCGCTTGTCGGCCATCCAATGCAGCGGCCTTATGCGGAACGCGTCCTTGTATTTTCTGTTTATATATATCGTGCCGAACACCCACGAGAACCACTCGCCGATAAGCGTCGCGGCCGCGACGCCGACAACCTCCCAAAGAAAGACCATGACGAACAGGAGGTCGAGCACGATATTGATGGCCGTCGCCATCGACAAAAACAGAAGCGGTGTCTTGCTGTTTCCAAGCCCCTGAAGTATTCCCGCGTTTGTGTTGTAGCCTATGCTGCCGACGAGCCCCAGCGACACTATCTGCATATACAGCTTCGCCTGGCCGAAGGCCGCCTCGTCGAGCTGCATCAGGTGAAGTATCGGTCCGGCGAGGAAAAATCCCGCGAGTGAAACGGGTATCGCCAGTATCATCATCGCGGTGTATGCCGTGTCTATGGCCACGCGGACGCGCTCCATGTCGCCCGCGCCGTAAAACTGCGCGACGACAACCGTGGCGCCGATACCGAGGCCGATGAACATCGACACAAACAGGAATATCATCGGGAACGCCGCGCCGACGGCGGCAAGCGCCGTGTCTCCGACGTAGTTGCCGACAACCCAGCTGTCGACCATATTGTAAAGCTGCTGAAGCATGTTGCCGAGCAGCAGCGGTATCGAGAAGTACAAAATGTGCTTCGCGGGGCTGCCGGACGTCATGTCTCGCAGGCGGTTTGAATTTTCTCTCTGCATTTTTTCCCTCCAGAGTGTTCGTGAAGCACTATTATATGTTAATTAAAAATATAACGCAACCCCCTATATGATAATTGCCCGCGCGAACTGAAAACGCCCGCCGCTGAAGCTTTAGCGGCGGGCGGGCGTCATTCATAGTATTCCGGGAACTTTTTAAGCGTCTTAAACTGGTAGGCATCGTGGCCGAAAAATATCTTCGCGCCGCGGCGTTTATAGTCAAGCACGGTCTGCACCGCGCGGTGACATTCGCCAAAATCCCATGAGTGTTTTCCGAAATATTTATCGCTGCCGAAGAACTTTTCGGTGTTGCAGGCGTCGAACGTCAACAGCACGTCGCCTGTCTTTTCAAGGCGTATCAGCAGCGACTGATGCCCCGGCGTGTGCCCCCGGGTATCAATGCTGACGACCGAGCCGTCGCCAAAAATATCGTATTCCGGGACGTCGGGAATGAGGTCCATGTCAATGCCGGAAAACGATTTCATTATTTCTGCCTCGAGCGGCATATAGCCCGTGCCGCCTGCCGCCGCGCCTTCCCACTCGCGCTTGCGTATGTGCATCTTCGCGTCGCGGAACCACGGTATCTGGCAGAAATGATCCATATGCATATGGCTGATTATCAGGTGCCGCACCTCGCTCGCTTCTATACCCGCGCTCTTGAGCTGCAGGTCTATGCGCCTTGCCGGGTCGTATCCGAGAGCGCCGAGCATGAACGGTGCCAGAAGTCCCGGTTCGACGCCGGTGTCGATGAGCACATACCCTGCCGTCGGGTGCTCGAGCAGGTACACCGGCACGGGTATAACGGCCTTGAAATACTCGTCGCAGCCCTCGGCGTTCGGGTCTTCGTCAGGGAGCGTAAGCGTCCCGGAATTGAGAACATAAAGTTTCACGGACGATTCATCTTGCTTTCGATATGTTTTTATTAATATTATTCCAGGGCGGCGGTTCTGTCAACACTGTTGCCGCGCGGGCCGCGCTCTGCTATACTTGTCCTGACGAATCGCCGAAAGGAATGGTCTTATTATGAAGCTCGTATCATGGAACGTAAACGGCCTGCGCGCGTGCCTCGGCAAAGGCTTTCTTGATTTTGTCCAAAGCTGCGGCGCGGACATATACTGCCTTCAGGAGACGAAGATGCAGCCTGAGCAGGCGGATTTCGAGCTGCCGGGCTACATACGCTACTGGAACAGCGCCGACAAAAAAGGTTATTCCGGCACCGCGATATTCACAAAGGACGAGCCGCTTAACGTCGCCTATGATTTCGGCGGCGAGGCGCACCGCCACGAGGGCCGCGTTATAACGGCGGAATACGAAAAGTTTTATCTAGTGTGCTGCTACTCGCCGAACTCGCAGGAAGAGCTGCGCCGCCTGCCATACCGCATGGAGTGGGAGGACGCGCTGCGCGGCTATCTCATGGAGCTTGACAAAATCAAGCCCGTGGTTTTCTGCGGCGACCTCAACGTCGCCCACGAGGAGATAGACATCAAGAACCCAAAGACCAACCGCGGGCACGCGGGCTTTTCCGACGAGGAGCGTGAGAAGATGACCGCGCTGCTGTCCTCGGGCTTTACCGACACGTTCCGCGCGCTCTACCCGGACAGAACCGGCGCGTATTCCTGGTGGAGCTACCGTTTCCACGCGCGCGAAAACAACGCGGGCTGGCGCATCGACTATTTCATCGTCTCGGATCGGCTGATGGCTTCCGTCGCCGACGCAGAGATATATTCGGACATCACGGGCAGCGACCACTGCCCCGTCGCTCTGACGCTGAAGGATTGATATTCGCGGCTCGACAATCGTTTTAGGTGGCAGCGTCCCGACGCCCCGAATGGGAAACGACGGGCGGCAGCAAGGCGCACCTCCCTCAGGATATTAATATGGCAATGGGCGCTCCTGTGTGCCCACCCGAATTAAACGGTTAGAGAACAGCAGGGCTTCCGCGGCATACGGAAGCCCTGCTGGTTGTTGCGTTTTATGCAAGTTCTTTCCATTCAATCTTTTCGCTGTCGAAGCCCGCTTCATATATCCATGGATTTTTCCGCAGCATCTCGCGGAGCGCGCGGCCCGAATTTTCTCCGACCTCAACTCCGAGTATCTGAAAGTCCTCAATGTCCACGCCTGTCGGGGATATCGTTTGTCCCTCGCCCGTGTAAAATAAAAATTTTCGTTTCACTTTTCAAGCCTCCTGTAATTCCCTCTCCCAAGGAACTCAACGTATCCTCTGTCGCGCAGTATTTGAAGCTGCTGACGTATCTTTGCCCTGACGTTGTGATTGGCGCCGTGTTTCGCCATAAGCTCGTTTTCAAATCCATATATTTGCCGAAGCGTGAAAAAATCCTCCGGCATCGCGTTTACGCAGGCCAACACGTCAAGGAGCCAGCCTCTCGCCGCAATGTCTTTTATCTCAAGAGCGTGCGCGCCGTTAAGTCTCCGCGAGACTTCTTTTCTGTCCTCGGCCTTTCCGCCGCGCACGATAAATATGCGTCCCTGCTTTGGTATCGCGTCGAGCAGAATATTGCAGCCCATCCATCCGGCGCGTTTCGCACTTTGTGAAAGCGGGCGGCGTTTTTCTATTATTTCAGGAACGAAAAAGTGTTTGGGGACGACGATAAAATCGCTTACGCTTTTCCCGTTGTGGCTCATAAGGAAAAAGTCGGGATTCTCGTTGCCCATTATCCTCTCTATCATGGTCGCGTAAGCTCCGTCGGTAATCTTTTTTTCAAACCTCCCGAGTTTGCTTTTAAGTTCATACTGATTTCTGCAGACTGGACAAACGAAATCGGCCACAGGCCGGTTGTTTTCGTATCTCGCTATTTTAATGGCTCCGCAGCGCGGACAAAACATATTTTCCTCTACCCAGCCTTCCGTGAGCCTTCTCGCGCGCTGAGTCCCGCTTTTATATCCGTCCGCAAGCGACTTGTCGAAATCAAGCTCCATTCGCCCGCCTCCTTTTATGTTATTTTATTTCAATATAGCAAATTAGGCAAGCGGTCATTGCGGCAGGGCAATTCAGGATGGCACGGAGTCCTTTGCGTATCTCCCCGCCCGCCATGCAAATTAAAACAGGGCTTCCGCGACAAGCGGAAGCCCTGTTTCCCATAATATTTTTATTTCTTCATTGAAACGGCTCGCCTCGCCGTTTCAGCAATCTTTTCAGCCGTGAGTCCGTAGGCCTCGAGCACCTCGCTGGCCTTGCCGCTTCGTCCGAAGACGTCCATGACTCCGTGGCGCAGCACAGGCACGGGGAAGCTCTCCGCGACGCACTCCGCGACCGCGCTGCCGAGCCCGCCGATGACGTTATGCTCCTCGCTCGTGACGATGGCGCCGGTCTCCTTCGCGGCCTTTATAATAAGCTCGCGGTCGAGCGGCTTTATCGTATGCATATCCAGCACGCGCACGGAAATCCCATCTTTTTCCAGCATGTCCGCCGCGGCAAGCGCGCTCTGCACCATCAGCCCAGTTGCGGCGATGGTCACGTCGCTTCCGCCTTTCAGCACCGCGCCTTTCCCTATCTCGAACTCATATCCGGGAACGGAATCGGTCACGGTCTCGACAGCCGAGCGGCCAAGACGCATATATGCCGGGCCGTCGTAGTCAATGAGCGCCTGCACCGCGGCGCGCATCTCTGCGCCGTCGCAGGGATTCAGCACGACCATTCCGGGTATAGCGCGCATTAGCGCGAGGTCTTCTATGCACTGGTGCGTGGCTCCGTCTTCTCCGACGGAAAGCCCGCCGTGTGAGCCAATGACCTTGACGTTAAGGTGCGGATAGGCGACGCTGTTTCTGACCTGCTCGTAAGCTCTGCCCGCAGTAAACATGGCGAAAGAGCACGCAAACGGCTTTTTGCCGCAGGCCGCGAGCCCCGCCGCCACGCCGATCATATCGGCCTCGGCTATGCCCATGTCTATAAAACGCTCGGGGCATGCTTTCTTGAACTCGCCCGATTTTGTCGCGCCGGCGAGGTCGGCGTCAAGAACAACGAGCTCCGGATATTTGTCCGCGAGCGCGGCAAGCATTTTGCCGAACGCTTCGCGCGTTGCAATTTTCTCTGCCATCGTTACATCGCCTCCGCTTTCTCAAGTCCGGCGTTCAGTTCGGCCATGGCCTTTTCGAACTGCTCGTCGTTCGGCGCCTTGCCGTGCCAGTCGGCGTTGTTTTCCATGAACGACACGCCCTTGCCCTTGACGGTCTTCGCAAGTATTATGGTCGGCTTGCCCTTAGCGCCTTTGGCCTTTTCAAACGCGTCGGCGAGCGCGGAATAATCGTGTCCGTCCGCCTTTATGACGTTCCAGCCGAAGGCCTCGTACTTTTTATCAAGCGGCTCTGACGGCATGACGTCCTTCGTCGCGCCGTCTATCTGGAGCCCATTCACATCGAGCACGGCGCAGAGATTGTCGAGGCCGAACTTTGCGGCGGCCATCGCGGCCTCCCAGGTCTGTCCCTCTTCTATCTCGCCATCGCCGAGCGCGGCGTAGACACGGTAGCTCTTTTTATCCATCTTCCCTGCGAGCGCCATTCCGACGGCGGCGGAGATGCCCTGTCCCAGCGAGCCCGTGGACATATCCACGCCGGGCACGTTTACCATGTCGGGGTGCCCTGAGTAGTGACTCTTGATGGAGCGAAACAGCTTCATGTCTGCGACAGGGAAATACCCGCGCAGCGCCAAAACCGAGTACAGCCCCGGCGTGCAGTGTCCCTTCGAGAGCACGAAACGGTCGCGGTCGGAATCCTTCGCTTTCTTCGGGTCGACATTCATCGTGTGGAAATACAGGACGGTCAGCGCGTCGATTATCGACAGCGAGCCTCCGATGTGACCGGACGCCGCGGTGTGCACCGCGTCCATTGCCAGCAGTCTTGCCTTCGCGGCGTTTACCGCGAGGGCTTTTATCTCATTTTTATCCATGCTATCCTTCCTTTCGGCAGCATACATTATAATATATTATATTGCGAAGGGAGCAGGGGCCCGCTCCGCAGTGCATTACAGACATAAATCCGCAGAGCGGCGGCTTGCCGCCGCTCTGCGTCTTTCTCAGAAATTTATCCTGCTCTCGATATACGCGGCGACCTGGTCGATGGGTATTCTGACCTGCTCCAACGTGTCGCGGTCGCGGACGGTGACGCAGTTATCGGCGGGATTCGCGTCGTCGCCGACGGTCTGGAAATCGACGGTCACGCAGAACGGCGTGCCTATCTCGTCCTCGCGGCGGTAGCGCTTGCCGATGGAACCGGTCTCGTCGTAGTCGCACATAAAGCTCTTCGAAAGCTCCGCCTGTATCTCCGCGGCCTTGTCGCCGAGCTTCTTTGAAAGCGGAAGCGCCGCGCACTTAAACGGCGCGAGCGCCGGGTGAAGGTGCAGCACGGTGCGCACGTCGTTTTTCTCCGCGTCCACCACCTCTTCATCGTAGGCGTCAAGCAGGAACGCGAGCATGATGCGGTCCGCTCCGAGGGACGGCTCGATGACGTAGGGGATATAGCGGCGGTTGTTCGCCTGGTCGAAATACGACATGTCCTTGCCGGACACGTTCTGGTGCTGGGTCAGGTCGTAGTCCGTGCGGTCGGCGACGCCCCAGAGCTCGCCCCAGCCGAACGGGAACAGGTACTCAAAGTCGGTAGTGGCCTTGGAATAGAAGGAAAGCTCTTCCTTCTCATGGTCGCGCAGGCGCAGATTGCCCTCGGTCATGCCGAGGTCGAGCAGCCACTTGTGGCAGAACGTACGCCAGTAATCGAACCATTCAAGGTCGGTGCCCGGCTCGCAGAAGAACTCGAGCTCCATCTGCTCGAACTCGCGCAGGCGGAATGTGAAGTTGCCCGGGGTTATCTCGTTGCGGAAAGACTTGCCTATCTGCCCGATGCCGAAAGGTATCCTGCGGCGCGTCGTGCGCGCGACGTTCGGGAAGTTGACGAAGATTCCCTGCGCCGTCTCGGGTCTTAAATAAATGTCGGCGGAGGAATCCTCGGTAACGCCCTGTTTCGTCTTGTACATAAGGTTGAATTTGCGGATATCGGTGAAATCGCACTTGCCGCAGTTGGGGCAGGGGATGTTTTTGTCGTGAAGATACGCGACCATCTCCTCGTCGCTCATTGCCTCGACGTTGACGTCCTCGACGCCGTTATCGTGGTTCCAGGCCTCGATGAGCTTGTCGGCACGGTGGCGCGTTTTGCACGCCTTGCAGTCGATAAGCGGGTCGTTGAATGTGGTAACGTGGCCGGACGCTATCCATGTCTGCGGGTTCATGAGAATGGCCGCGTCGAGTCCGACATTGTACGGGCTTTCCTGAATGAACCTCTTCCACCAGGCGCGCTTGATGTTGTTTTTCATCTCGACGCCGAGCGGGCCGTAGTCCCATGAATTGGCGAGGCCGCCGTATATCTCGCTACCGGCGTAGATAATGCCGCGCCCCTTGCACAGGGCGACTATCTTGTCCATTGTCTTTTCGCTGTTGTTCATATTATAAAAAACCTCCGTGAGATATTTTCCCACATTTTATTCAATAGACAACATTATAAATGTGTGTGCGCCTGATTGCAAGAAAAAGCCGAGAAACCGCGCGATTTGAAGATACAACAGGCGGAAACCGGCGGCGTCCCGTCGGCAGGGCTGCGCTTAACGGACCTGACTTTTCAAGAGAAGGCGGAGTCGGCATAGACCCTGCAGCCGTCCGCGTATAAATTCCATGCCCCTTATAATGACCCGGACAGGTCATTTTTCTTTTGCGTCGGCGGACGACTACACCGCTAGCCGCATTTCCGTATCTGCCTCGCTACGTCCCTCCGGACATACAATCGGTAGTGTATTTTTGCGCTTAAGCATACATCCGCACTAATTTTCTTAATGTAAAAATTACTTAATTTTAATTACTTCTTTTCATTTTCTTTATTAAAAATTGACAGCTTCTGAATTTGGTGTTAAAATACGCTCTGTAGGTGCATATAAGGAGGGTTAAAAACCAAATATCAACAAGGCAGAAATTAGATAATAGGGGGAAATAAACTTTGAAAAAGGTATCCAATTTCTTCGTCGCCGTCATCAACCGCTGGCTGCCCGATGCATTTCTGTTCGCAATTATCCTGACTATCGTCGTCTTCGTTGCAGCCGTAGCAACCACAGGCAACAGCCCCTTAGCTGTTCTTAATTACTGGGGTTATTCAAAGGGCTTCTGGAGCCTGCTTGCATTCTCAATGCAGATGGCCCTGGTCGTCGTCCTCGGCACAGCGCTCGCGCAGGCGCCTATCTGCAAGCGTATTCTTAAGAAGGTCGCTTGCCTAGCGCACGACAACAAGTCCGCTATCCTCGTCACCACTTTCATCTCCACCATCTGCTGCTGGCTGAACTGGGGCTTCGGCCTGGTCGCCGGCGCTCTGCTGGCGAAAGAGGTTGCCCGCCGTGTTACCACGGTCGACTACCGT
>JAYFRC010000091.1:0-19413 GCA_034926415.1 Oscillospiraceae bacterium | reverse complement strand
AGCCGACGCAGCGCATCGCGAACGTAAGGTTGTCGTAAACGGTCTTTTTTTCTATAAGGCGGAAGTCCTGAAATATAACGCCGAGCGTGCGGCGCATATAAGGTATCTGCCACTCTGCGATATTGTTCAGGTTGTAGCCGTTTACCATTATCTTTCCCGCCGAGGGCTCTATTTCCGCCGTCAGCAGTTTTATTATCGTTGATTTGCCGCTCCCCGAAGGCCCGACGAGAAAGACAAACTCCCCGTCGTCTATGCTGAGCGACACGTTGGACAGAGCTTTCGTACCGTTGTCGTATTCCTGCTGAACGTCTTTTAAGCGAATCATTTCTGCCTCAATTCCGTAAAAAATCAGGCGTCGATCCCACGCGAGGTAAGATATTTCTTTACCATAAGCGCGACCTTGAACGTTATCGCGTCGTCAAACTCGCGAAGATCTAGCCCCGTAAGTTTCTTTATCTTTTCAAGTCTGTAAACAAGAGTGTTTCTGTGCACGAACAGCTTGCGCGCCGTCTCCGACACGTTGAGGTTGTTCTCAAAGAATTTGTTGATGGTGAACAGCGTCTCCTGATCGAGCGCGTCGATGGGGTTCTTTTTGAAAACCTCCTGCAAAAACATCTCGCACATGGTAGTCGGAAGCTGGTAGATAAGCCGGCCTATGCCGAGGTTCTCGTAATTGATGATGGAGCGTTCGGTGTCGAACACCTTTCCGACCTCTATCGCTATCTGGGCTTCCTTGTAGGACTTTGCCAAATCGCGCAGATGGCTCGCGACGGTGCCGATGCCTATCATGACCTTCATCTCGCCGCTGTTCATGGCTTCTTCTATCTGCGTCGCTATCTTCATGAGATCCTTCTCGGTCGCGCCGTCGGGAAGCTGCTTGATGAGGGCGACGTCGGACTCTCCGACGTTCAGGACGAAATCGTTCTGCCTGTCGGAGAAAAGGCTCTGCACAGCGTCAATGGGAGTCGATTCGGCCTTGTCGAGCTGGCGTATGACGAACACGCCCCTTGAGACCTCCGTCGTCACATGAAGCTCCTTTGCTCGGACATAGATATCTCCGAGCAATATGTTGTCGGAGATAATGTTTTTGATAAACGAGCCCTTGTCGTGTTTTTCCTCATAATAGGCCTTCGCCGCGTTAAGCGCGACGGCCGCCATTGAGCAGACCATGCGGGCAAGGGTGTCCGCGCCGTCGGCAAACACCGCGTAATCGAGCTGCGCGCCCCATCCGGAAAGCGCCTTGAAGGTCTTTCCCTCAATGACCGTGCACGATTCCTCTGCCGCGTTTATGACGGGCACATAATCCGGCCACTTGCGTCCGATGCCGGAAAGCTCGCTGCAAGCAATGACCGTTCCCTCAGCGTCGATAACTCCGACCACGCGGTCGGTGGTGTCCTTCATCTGCAATACGATGTTTTGAAAAATCCTTCCCGACATCGCTCTTTCCTCCAATTCTTCTAATCAAATTTTTGGAATCCCTGCCGCGGAGTTAAAACGCGCGGCGTTTTTTGTGCATTTTAACATTGTGCAAATTCACAACTAAGCATAGATATTATATCGGTTATCTCGACATATTGCAAGAGTTTATTTCTATTTTCACCAAATCTCTTTGTATTTTTTGATAGTTTTGACTTAGGCTTTCTATTCGGTGCATTTTTTCAGTTCGTCAATTTCTTTGTCAGTGAGATATCTCCACTCGCCCCCGGCGAGCGTTTTGTCGATTTTCAAAGTGCCCATTGAAAGTCTCCGGAGATATTTCACCGGCGTTCCCCTTGACGCCATCATCCGTTTGACCTGGTGGAATTTCCCCTCTCTGATTGTCACGAGCGCTTCGCTTTCCTCGCCCGAAGAAATAATCTCCAGCGCCGCGCGCATGCACTTGAAGCCGTCTTCAAGCGTTATCCCCCGCTCAAACGCCGCACTGTCTTCATCTGTCAGTCTTCCCGCGGTGCGGGCAAAATAAACCTTGTCCACATGGTGCTTCGGCGAAAGCAGCCTGTGCGCCATCTCTCCGTCGTTTGTTATAAGCAGCAGACCCTCGGTGTCGCGGTCGAGCCTCCCTACCGGGAACAGGTCTCTGTTTCTCAGCTCCTTTGGAAGCAGGTCGAGCACGGTCTCGCGGTTTTTATCCTCGGTGGCGGAGAGATATCCCGCCGGCTTGTTCATTATTATATATGTGTGAGCGCTGTACGTCAGAAGCCTGCCGTCTATCGTTATACGCGCGCTTTCTGCGTCGCATTTCATGTCGGCCGCCGGCGCCTGTCTCCCGTCCACCGTTATGCGCCCCTCTTTAACGAGCCGCTTCACCTCGCTGCGTGAGTAGTTGCCCATGGAAGCTATGAGCTTGTCGAGCCGCAAAACCGGCATATCTGTGCCCTCCGTTTCATGAATATGAACACATTGTAACATAAATCGCTTCTCCGCGCATAGTCATATTCCGGTCAGGCCGCGAATATAAAAAAGCGAGGGGGAGATGCCGCGTGTTTATATTCACCGCAAAGTTTTCAAGAAAGAAAGCCGTGATAATCCTGCTGGTACTTGGCGTGGTGCTCTGCTGCGTCGTCGTGCTCGTTGGCATTGTTCGCCGCGGCGGCGCGCAGCCGCGGGAAACATCCAGTCTCGACGACAACGGCGGACGCATCGCGTATCTTGAATCACTCGGCTGGAGCGTAAGCCCGCAGCCGATAGAGACGATTGACCTTATCCTGCCGGAAACTCTCGGCGAGTCCTACTCCGATTATAACGACCTTCAGAAAGAGCAGGGGCTTGACCTTTCCTCAGCCTGCGGCAAGCATGTCAAGCGTTACACATATTCAGTTACCAATTATCCCGGGGGACGCGGTGAAGTACAGGCGGACATTTACATCTGCGGCGGAGAGGTCGTTGCAGGAGATATTTTGTCCTCCGGCGAAAACGGCTTTATAGCGGGGCTTGAATATCCAGAATAAATAGGTAAAGCCCCGCGGCGGCGTGAGAGACAGAGGGCTGCGCCACATGCGGGGCAACTTTTTTGCTTTTAAAAGGCCACCCGGGTCCGGTCGAAATGAACCATACTCTGCGGGAAGATATTTCAAAATAGCGGCAAGGTCGTTGCAAGAGCCGGAAGCGGACATTATCTTTTCAGAAAGGTGCATGAGGCAAAAGTAAAGCAGGCACAAAGCGTTGGACGCCGCTTTGTGCCTGCTTTTTATAATAAGGGGGTTTCAATCAAGGCAGGAACATCAGAGAAAGCTTGGGGATATAAGTTATGAGCATCAACATTATGATGGCGATTATAAAGAACGGAACCACCCATTTGAACATGCTTTCCATCTTTATCTTCGCGACGGCGGCGCCTACAAACAGGTTACAGCCGTAAGGAGGCGAGCACAGGCCGAAGGCCAGGTTGACCGCCATGATGACGCCGAATTGCACAGGATCTATTCCGAAATACTGTATTGTTGGCAACAGCATCGGGGCCATGACTATGATCGCGGGGACGGTGTCGAGGAAGCAACCTACGACAAGAAGTATCGCGTTGATTATCAGCAGGATAACGATAGGGTTATCGGAAACGGTGGTAAGGAATACGGAAATCATCTGCGGAACTTTTTCGAAAGTCATGAAAGTCGAGAAAACCGTTGAGTATCCAAGCAGGAAGGATGTGATGCCGTTGAGTATGGAAGCGCTGAGGAAAGTTTTGAATAAAGCGTTGAAGTTCATTTCCCTGTACACTAACATGCTTATGATTATCGAGTAAACTACGGACACACATGCGGCTTCTGTTGGAGTGAAGATACCAGAGTAAATGCCGCCAAGAATAATGACCGGTGAAAGCAACGCCCAGACGCCGTCTTTGAATGTAGTCCAAATAAGCTTCAGGCGCTTCTTGATGTAATAGCCCGCTGGAACTTCTTCATACTGGAATTTGCGTGCTACGCGCATATCGGTCTTGCTCTTGTGACACATGAAAATGTTCAGCAGCATGAAACCGACACCTATCATTATGCCGGGGATGACTCCGGCGAGAAAGAGCTTTGTGACAGAAACGCCTGTGGATGCGCCATAGAGAACGAACGAAAGGCTGGGTGGGATTATAGGGCCGACCGTTCCGCCGAAGCAGACAAGCGTCGCGGCGTAGGATGGTTGGTAGCCCTTGCGCTTCATTTCGGGTATCATCATTCCGCCGATGGCGGATGTGGTAGCCATGCCCGAGCCGCACAGCGCGCCGAAAAACATGCATGCCAGAATGGTGACGCAGCCTAGACTTCCGGTCACGAAGCCGATAAGCGCGGATGCGAAATCCACGATACGTCTCGCTATGCCGCCGGTAGACATAAGGGCTCCGGCGAGCATGAAGAAGGGTATGGCCATTACGGTGAATGAGAATATGCCGGAATAACAGTATTGGGCATTGACGACCATGTTAAGGTCTGAGCAAAACCACATTGCTATCATCGACGCTCCACCTATCGCGAAACCGACGGGAACGCCTATTGCCAGCATTGCAAACATTACGAGGAGCAATACGAGAGCTGCTGTCATTTGCCCTCACCGCCTTTCGTGTCGCCGTCATTGGAGTCGGAGGAGCCGGATGATCCTGAAGAACCGGAAGAGTCGGATGAGTCGGAAGCGGATGAAGCGTCGTCTCCGCCGATGGCTTCAACTTTTCCAAGCTCAACTGACGGGTCCTCGGGAGGCGCGGGAGGCTGTTTTCCGGTTATCAGCGCGCGGATCGAATACGCTGTTCCGACAACGCTTCGTATCATCATAAGCCCGCAGCCGACGACCACCGCGAGATAGCCCCAGCTGACGCTTATTTTGATTCCGGTATAGTGGGTGCCCCATTGTGAACCTACGAGAGAGACGCCGTAGTAGAACGTAACGAAGCATATGCCTATTACGATAATTTCCGAAAGTATGTTGCACAGCTGGGCTATCTTGAACGGCAGTTTGTCAACGAGCATGGTTATTTTTATATGCTCGCCGTACCTCTCGCCGAGACTGATTCCGAGCCATGTTATCCATATGAACATGAATTTGCCGAATTCCTCGGACCAAACGAGGGAATTATCGAACACATAGCGCATTATGACCTGAATGAAAATAATGACGACCATAGCGGCGAACATTCCGACTATAATGAATTCTTCCGCGTGGTTGAAAACAAATAAAAACTTGTTTTCTTTTTTCTCTTTCATGAGATCCGCGTGACCTCCCCTTAGCGGGACGCCACACCACCCTCCTTCCTGCAATCATAGAATTGCTTGCTTTTCTTTACGTGCCCGCGCACAGGTAGGACCCGAGCGCGGGCACGCCCGCTTCGCTTACCGCCGGTATATTAAAAAAACAGATCGGATAAATTAAATTCCCCCGAGGCTTTTTAAGCGTTATTTCTTGTCTGCGGTGCTGCCGGAAGCGTAACTGTCCGCCTTAGGCCTTAGGCACTGTCGCGAGCCACGCGTTGATAACGTCGTCTCCGACCTTCTGACGCCACAGATCGTAAACGGGCTGTACGGATTCCTTGAATGCCGCGATCTCGTCGTCGTTCAGCTCGTAAACGGTAGCTCCGGCGTCTTCAAAGGTCTTGATGTACTCAAGCTCGTTCGCGCGCTCTTCCTCACGCTGCTTTGCGCACATCTGATGAACGCCGTCCTCAATGTCCGCGCGGATGTCATCGGGCAGGGAGTTGAGCCAATCGGTGGAGCAAATCAGAGGATAAGGAGACGAGCAATGGTTGGTGACGGTTATATAGGGAGCGATCTCGTAGATCTTGAAATCGTTGAACACGCCGAGAGAATGGTCGAGCGCATCGACTGTGCCCTGAGACAGAGAGGTGATGACCTCGCCCCATGCCATCGGGGTGGGATTGGCGCCCATGGCCTGCCAAATAGCGACATTAAGGTCGTTCTGTGAGATACGGATCTTCTCTCCCTTAAGGTCTGCGGCGTTGTGATATATTTTGTCGCGGCTTGCCACGCAGCGCATTCCGTTGTACATCATGTCGAGGCAGGTGTAGCCGGAGCCTTCAAGCGCTTCGTTGAACAGATCCAGGCCGCCGTTGTCGAAGGTGCCCTCTACCCACTCGTCATAGGAAGAATAGAGGTAAGGAAGGTCGACGCAGCTTGCCTTGTCGCCGACGATGGAGGAAATGACGGAAGCGAGTCCGAAGTACATGGTGACGGTGCCGAGCTTAACGCCGGCAGCCAGATCGGGGTCGTCGCCGAGCTGTCCGTTGGGATACATCTCGACCTTGACCTTACCGCCGGTCTTTTCCTGCAGGTAATCGTTCAGCCACTCGCCGCAGGTGTTGGTGGAGCGGGTGTCGGAGTCGGTGTGAGCAATTTTGATAACATACTCGGCGTCGCCCGAGGATGTGCTGCCGGAGCCGTCGGTAGTGGTTCCGGAAGAACTTCCGCCGCGGGCTCCGCAGCCCGCAAACAGAGTGACAGACATGGCCGCGGCCATCAGCAGGGCAAATACTCTTCTTCTTTTCATGTTTTACTCTCCTTCGCTATAATTTGTTTATGTTCCGGGGCAATTATATGGTAACCAGAAAGCCGCTAAAAGGATTGTCGCATACTGCGGTCACTTTCTGGCAATACCCAGTATCTCTCTGGCTTCGGACGGGGTAGCGATGGGGCGTCCGATCAGCCTCGCTAGCTTCACGGCTTTTTCGACCATCTCTCCGTTGCTCTTTGCCAGCACGCCTTTTTCAAGATAAAGATTATCCTCAAAGCCGACGCGTACGTTTCCGCCGAGGCAAATCGTCGCCGCAGCAATAGTCCACGCGTCTTTGCCTATGCCGGTAGCTGTCCATGTAGAACCTGCAGGAATGCTTCCGGCCATGAATGTAAGATCGCGAACGGTCGCGGCCATCTGTACGCCGAGGACAAAGTCGAAGTGCATGGGGTGCACGAGAAGCCCCTTTTTGTCCGCCTTGAGCGCTATGTCTATCATTCCTTTGTCGAACACCTCAAGTTCGGGCTTTATCCCGCGCTCTTTCATTATTTTTGCAAAGTTTATAACGGTGTTGTCGGTGTTGACGAATATCTCATCGCCGCCGAAGTTGCAGGTACCGCAGTCGAGAGTGGCAAATTCGGGCGGCGGCATAAGCTCGGTTGACTGGAGCCTTTCAAGATCGGTCATGCCGACAGCTCCGCCGGTAGATGGCTGGACGATGACGTCCGGGCATTCTTTCAATATTGCGTCCATGCACTCCTGAAAGCGCTTCTTGTCCTGCGTTGGCGTACCGTCGTCCCAGCGCACATGCAGATGTATGACGGCCGCTCCGGCGTCGTAGGCGCTTTTAGCCTCTTTCGCTATCTCGGCTACGGTATAAGGTACTGCAGGATTTTGCTCCTTGGTGACCTCGGCTCCGCATATAGCAGCCGTTATTATAAGTTTTTCCATATATGAACCTCCCCTTTCCGTAAGATAAAAGCATTATTTGCAGTAGCGGTCCTCAAAATATTTGCGTACCTTTTTGTTCTGACGCACTATGTCGAAGGCTATATCGGCGTGACCCGGATAATAGCCGTTGCCTATAAGCATCGGCACGCATTTTTTTATGCCCTCGGCTCCAAGTGATGCCTTGACAAAATCGGTGCTCATGCTGAAGAAATAAATCATGCCCTCGTCCTTCGTGACCATGATTATCGAAAGCTCGGTGTTCGGGACGCTGACGGTGTTTACGGAGAAGTCGGCAAGCCGCCCTTTCATGGCTTTCATATATTTATCATAAGATTCGAGCGGTTTTTGTCCGTTCGCGTTGATTACCACGTCGGCTATGCCAAGCTTTTTCACAATGCGGCACTGCTCGGCGGAATACTCCATGCAGACTACCGTTCCTGTGGGGGCGACGCGGCGCTTCGCTTCGGCCAGACAAAGCAGCCCGGCTTTGCCTGCGCCCTCGACCACCACGACATCGCCCGGCTTCGCGTGGACCGCGACCTGAGCCGGAGCACCGGCGACGTCCATCATAGCGAGGCTGAGCTGCTCGCCCAAATCCTCGGGAAGCTTCGTGTATATTCCGGTTTCAAAAAGAATCGCATCCGCCCTGCAGTAAACCTGCTCAGTATCGGTGTCTATCCTCGTTATCTCGTAAATCTTAAGAGGAGTAAGTGAGAGCGAAACAAGAGTCGCTATCTTGTCTCCTACCTCCGCGTTCGTCTTTCCCTGCAGGTCCTTGCCGATCTCCTTTATCTTTCCTATGAGAATCCCGCCGGACTTGCTTACCGGATCCTGAAACTTGCCGCGGTCCTCGACTATCTTCATGATCTCGCCCTTGATCTTCCCGACGTCTCCGCCGCACTCGCTTTTTATACGCCCGAAAGCCGTGGCCGTCGGCTGAAGCGCTATAACGTCGATAAGAATCTCGTTATCATATATTTCCGGATCATTGTCTATCTTGTCGGCCGCCTGGGGGAGAAGCCCCTTGGGCGATATAACGCGATGGCTTCCATATGGATTTCCTTTCATTTCATATCTGCCTCCGATTTGTCTCATTATTGCCTAAGCACGTTTATGTCCGATGAAACCGTATACGTTCTCGTCTCACATAAAATACACAAGCAAACTTTATGCCAACCTCTGTTTTTGGTTAAATTCACAAATTTGCATGCGTTTCATTGGCTTTCGGCAAGCCAGAAGCCAGTTTTTATTCATTTTTGAATAACCCCATGCTTCATTTTTGAATTGCCGATACATTATTGAATAATGCCGTCTCCCTCCGTCACGGCGTCTGCCGAAAGCTTACAATCTGTCCCATATAAGGCAAAAAGGCGCCGTGGAAAAACCACAGCGCCTTTGCATGCAGAAATATTAAAAATATATTCTACATCTCTAACAGCAAAACCCATGCCAATTGCGATTATGTATGGAAAACTTCATATATATGCAGAATATTATAACTTTTTCCGTGTTTCAATGAAAATTGCATTATTCAATAATGAATTGCTTTAATTCGTTTATGTATTTTTATTCATATTTGAATTGCTCTTCGTTCGTAAAAAGCTCAACGCCCGCAACGTATCATGGGGGCGAGCCTTTTTTTCTCCGGGTTGGCACGGATATTGCTTGCAATTAGGTCAGCATAGCAAAATTTTCTGGAGAAAGGACCTGTTCTTAATGGAAAAAATCACATCAACGCTTCGTCTCCGCATGTCGGCAAAGGACGCTCATTACGGAGGGAACCTTGTTGACGGCGCGCACATGGTACATCTTTTCGGCGACGTCGCGACCGAGCTTCTCATAAAGTTCGACGGCGACGAGGGCCTGTTCTGCGCTTACGACAACGTCGAATTTCTCGCTCCCGTCTATGCCGGCGATTACATCGAGGCTTACGGCGAGATAGTCTCCGTGGGCAATACCTCCCGCAAGATGGTATTCGAGGCACGCAAGGTAATAGCCGCCCGCCTCGACATCAGCCCCTCCTCGGCAGATTTCCTCGACAAGCCCGTCGTTGTCTGCCGAGCCAGCGGGACCTGCGTCACCCCCAAGGAATGCAAACGCAAGTAATCGTTTCATTCCTCCAAACTCTTAATCATGAATGAAGATCCCTCACCCCTGCGGAGTCTTCCGGGCGTGCAGTTCCCTGCTGAACGTCCGGAGGACTCCGTATTTTTCACATCTGCGGCCGTACGTGATTGAAAAAAATTTTTCGCGCATGTATAATTACATAAATATATTCCGAAGCGGAGGCATGACGGTATGAACAAATACGAATCCCTCGGCGTTGGCCGTTCCATCGAGCCCAAGGACTCTATACTCCAGCCCGCATGGCGAATAGACAACAGCATGTCTCTGCGCGCTGGAGAAATGCTCGTATCGGTCAAAATAATAAATATAAATCTCGTCAGCTTCAACGAGATAGGCGACGAAACAGAATTCATCGACGAGCTGTTCAGGCAGCGCATAATCGACATAATCGATCAGCGCGGCAAGCTCCACAATCCGATAACCGGCACCGGAGGTATGCTGTTCGGGCGCGTCGAGAAGATGGACGCCCAGTATCTCAATAAGCAGAACCTCAAAATAGGCGACGAGATAATCTCCATGACGTCGCTCACGGTGACACCCATAAAAATAGAGCGCATAATCTCGATAGATTACGAGAGCGCTCAGATGGCTGTGGAAGGCCACGCGATATTGTTTTCAGATTCCCCCGTCGTCAGAGTACCGTCTGACCTGCCGCTAAAGACGGTCATATCGGCCATGGACGAAGCAGGAGCTCCCATGCGCACAAACGAGATAGTAAAAGAAGGAGACCGCGTCCTTATAATGGGCGGCAGCGGAAAAGTCGGGCTGCTATGCGCCTTTGCCGCCATGCGGAAACTGTGCGGTAAAGAAAGCCTGGTCGCACTCGTCGCGAGCCAGGCAGACAAGGAAAAGCTCTCCTCTATCCACATCTTCAGCAAAATCATAACAATGGACGCAACGGACATATCCAATATCGGTTACACCGACACCATACCGGATTTCGACGACTCATTCGACGTAGTCATAAACTGCATAAACAAGCCCGACACCGAACTTATAAGCCTTACAGCTGCAAAGCCGAAGGGCATCCTGTTCTTCGCGACGCTGAGCTCAAACGAACGCCTCGCCGCGCTCACGGCGGAAAGCATGGGAAAGGAGCTGCAGATACTTACCTACACGGGCTTCATGGAGGGGCATGCGGAATTCACCATGAACCTGATGCGCGAATATCCGCAGCTCCAGTCGCTGCTGACGACGCGGGCGCTGTTCGTCTCTCCGCGCGATTCCGTGCGGAACTACAACGTCAGCACAGTGAAGAAATGCGCCGAGGTCGAATCCGACGGCTATATATTCTCCTCGCCCCAGTCTCAGGCCACGCTGCGCCAGGCGCTCAAGGTCGCGCGCTACAACTCGACCGTGCTTATATACGGCGAGTCCGGCGTCGGCAAGGAGATAATCGCAAACATCATACACCGGAACAGCGACCGCAAGAGTTTCCCGATGGTGAAAATAAACTGCGCCGCCATACCTGAAAACCTTCTGGAATCAGAGCTTTTCGGCTATGAGAAGGGGTCCTTCACCGGAGCCAGCACGAAGGGCAAGAAGGGTCTCTGGGAAGCGGCCCAGAATGGGACTCTGTTTCTTGACGAGGTCGGCGAGCTTCCGCTTTCGTTTCAGGCAAAGCTGCTCCGCGCCATTCAGGAAAAAGAAATAACGCGCGTCGGCGGAATATTGCCGATAAAGGTCAACGTCCGCATAATCGCCGCGACCAACCGCAACCTTGCGGATATGGTAAAACAGCATCTTTTCCGCGACGACCTCTACTACCGTCTCAACGCCTTCCCGCTCTACGTAGCGCCGCTGCGCGACAGACGCGAGGACATAGTTCCGCTCTCCCGGCACTTCGTCGAAAAATATAACACCGAGTTCAACATTGAAAGAGGCATCAGTGATTCCGCACTCAACCTCTTGTCCGTGCAGACACTACGCGGCAATATACGCGAGCTTCAGAACATCATACAGCAGTCAATGATAAATGTAAGCTGCGACCTTATAGAATCATCGGACATCCTCCACACCCTCGCCAATATGAGCCGCAGCAGCAATGATGACAAAGTCGGCAATCCCGCGGCGGAAGCTGAAGGTCGCAAATATTCCGGAACCCTCGGTAATATGCTCGACAGCTATGAGCGTGATATACTGACCGTTTACCGCAAAAAATACCGTACAACACAGCAGCTTGCAGACGCGTTGGGAACAAGCCAGCCCACGATTGTCAGGAAGCTCAAAAAATACGGACTGTGATTTGCAGCCAAGCAAAAAAAGAGCCGGTCATAAATGACCGGCTCTTTTGCGCCTTGATTAAATTACTCCTTGATGTCGATAACGACGCCGGAGCCGACCGTACGGCCGTTTCCCACGCGGCAAGCCGCGCGGGAGCCCTTTTTCATTTATCATGCTCGGGCGGAGTGAATCCGCCCCGCGCCAAGATTTTGCTCCGCAAAATACTTGATTAACGGGCGGCCGTTTTCACAAAAAAGAGCCGGTCTTAAACGACCGGCTCTTTTGACGCCTTGATTAAATTACTCCTTGATGTCGATAACGACACCGGAACCGACCGTACGGCCGCCCTCGCGGATAGCGAAGCGGAGTCCCTTCTCGATAGCGATCGGGGTGATCAGCTCAACGTTCATGTCGACGTTATCGCCGGGCATGCACATCTCGGTGCCCTCGGGCAGAGTTATGACGCCGGTGACATCGGTGGTACGGAAATAAAACTGGGGACGATAGTTATTGAAGAACGGAGTGTGACGGCCGCCCTCGTCCTTGGACAGAACGTAGACCTGGCCGACGAACTTGGTGTGGGGATGACTGGAGCCGGGCTTGGACAGAACCTGTCCACGCTCAACGCCGCTGCGGTCGACGCCGCGGAGCAGGCAGCCGACGTTGTCTCCGGCTTCTGCATAGTCAAGCAGCTTGTGGAACATCTCGATGCCGGTGACGACGGTCTTGGTCTTATCTTCCTTGAGGCCGACAATCTCGACTTCCTCGTTCAGCTTAAGAACGCCGCGCTCGACACGGCCGGTAGCGACGGTGCCGCGTCCGGAAATGGTGAACACGACCTCGACGGGCATAAGGAAAGGCATATCCTCCTTGCGGTCGGGGGTGGGGATATAGTCGTCGACAGCGTCCATGAGTTCCTTGATGCAGGCATACTCAGGAGCATTGGGATCGGTGGACTCAGAGATAAGGGCGTTAAGAGCGGAGCCCTTAATGATAGGAATATCATCGCCCGGATAGTCGTACTTGCTCAGCAGCTCGCGGACTTCCATCTCGACCAGCTCGATGAGCTCGGGGTCGTCGACCTGGTCGCACTTGTTCAGGAAAACGATCATTGCGGGCACGCCGACCTGATGCGCAAGCAGGATGTGCTCGCGGGTCTGCGCCATGGGGCCGTCGGAAGCAGCGATAACGAGGATAGCGCCGTCCATCTGAGCAGCGCCGGTAATCATGTTCTTGATATAGTCAGCATGGCCCGGGCAATCGACGTGAGCGGTATTGATGGTTATGCCGCGCTCCTTCTCTTCGGGAGCCTTGTCGATCTGGTCATATGCTTCATACTGAGCCTTGCCCTGGAAAGCCAGCCACTTGGTGATGGCGGCGGTAAGAGTGGTCTTGCCGTGGTCAACGTGACCGATGGTGCCAATATTAACATGGGGTTTGGTTCTTTCAAACTTCTGCTTAGCCATAGCAAAAAATCCTCCTTAATAAATAATAAATCGTTTTTCAGCGCAATTTATATTTTTACGCTGATAGTGTATAACACAAGGCCGCAAAAAGCACTTGCACTTTGCTTATCCGTTCTTCGAAGCGACGCGCGCGTCGATGATCTTGGTCTGGAGATTCTTCGGTATCTCGCGATAGGAGTGCGGCTCCATAGTATAGTTGCCGCGTCCCTGAGTGCGGGAGCGAAGGTCGGTCGCGTAACCGAACATCTCTGCCAGAGGAACGAGCGCGTCTATCTGCTGGCTGCCCGGACGGGCTTCCATGCCCTGGATCTCGCCGCGGCGGGAGTTGAGGTCACCGATAACGTCGCCCATGTAATCCTCGGGCACGGTGGCGGAAACCTTCATTATAGGCTCAAGCAGCGTGGGATCAGCCTTGCGCATGGCGTCCTTGAAGGCCATGGAGCCTGCAATTTTGAACGCCATTTCGGAGGAGTCGACCTCATGGTACGAACCGTCGAAAAGCGTGACCTTGACGTCGACCACGGGGAAGCCCGCGAGAATACCGCCCTGCATCGCGCCCTGGATACCTGCGTCGACAGCGGGAATATACTCCTTGGGGATTGCGCCGCCGACGACGGCGTTGACAAACTCGTAACCCTTGCCGGACTCGTTGGGTTCGACATGGATCTTGACGTGGCCGTACTGGCCTTTGCCTCCGGACTGACGAGCGTACTTGGTCTCCTGATCGACGGCCTTCTTGACGGTCTCCTGAGAGGCGACCTGGGGCGCGCCGACGTTGGCCTCGACCTTGAACTCGCGCAGCATTCTGTCGACGATTATCTCAAGGTGCAGCTCGCCCATTCCGGCTATGATGGTCTGACCCGTCTCTTCATCGGTGTAAGTCTTGAAAGTCGGGTCTTCCTCCGCCAGCTTCTGAAGGGCGATGCCCATCTTCTCCTGGCCCGCCTTGGTCTTGGGCTCGATAGCGACTCGGATAACGGGATCCGGGAACTCCATGGACTCAAGGACGATGGGCATCTTCTCGTCGCACAGGGTGTCGCCGGTGGTAGTGTTCTTAAGTCCGACGGCGGCGGTGATGTCGCCTGCGTAGACTTCGTCGAGGTCCTCTCTGTGGTTGGCGTGCATCTGCAGTATGCGTCCCATACGCTCCTTCTGGCGCTTTATGGGGTTATAGCAGCTGTCTCCGGCCTTGAGGGTGCCGGAGTACACGCGGAAGAACGCGAGACGTCCGACATACGGGTCGGTCATTATCTTGAACGCGAGCGCGGAGAACGGAGCCTTGTCGTCGGGATGACGAACTTCCTCCTCGTCCGTATCGGGGTTCTTTCCGTCGATGGCGGGAATATCCAGCGGAGACGGCATATAGTCCACGATGGCGTCGAGCAGCTTCTGAACGCCCTTGTTCTTGTAGGACGTTCCGCAGGTGACCGGCATCATCTCGACGGCGACGGTGGCCTTGCGGATAGCCGCGCGTATCTTCTCGGTAGGCACTGGGTCTCCGTTGAGATACATCTCCATAATCTCGTCGTCATACATTGAAACCGCGTCCATTAGCTTTTCGCGGTACTCTTTGGCAAGGTCCATCATATCTTCGGGAATGGGTTCGACACGCATATCCTTGCCCATCTCGTCGTAATAGATATCAGCGTCCATCTCGACGAGGTCGACAATCCCCTTGAAGTCCTTTTCCTTGCCGATGGGCAGCTGAATGGCGACGGCGTTGCACTTGAGGCGGTCGTCTATCATTTTGAGCACGTTGTAAAAATCAGCGCCCATAATGTCCATCTTGTTGACATATATCATGCGCGGAACATGATAATGGTCGGCCTGACGCCAGACGGTCTCGGACTGCGGCTCAACGCCGCCTTTCGCGCACATGACGGTAACTGAACCGTCGAGAACGCGGAGCGAACGCTCGACCTCAGCGGTGAAGTCGACGTGGCCCGGGGTGTCGATAATATTGATGCGTGTTCTGTCGAACTGACCTTTGGAACCGCTCCAGAAACAGGTCGTAGCGGCGGAAGTAATGGTTATTCCGCGCTCCTGCTCATGTGCCATCCAGTCCATGGTGGCTGCGCCGTCATGAACTTCGCCAATTTTGTAATTGACTCCGGTATAATAAAGGATGCGTTCTGTGGTCGTGGTCTTGCCCGCATCGATATGCGCCATAATGCCGATGTTTCTGGTTCTTTCGAGACTTGTTTTTCTCGGCATGTTGTTTCTCCTATCTTACCAGCGATAATGGGCGAAAGCCTTATTGGCCTCTGCCATCTTGTGAGTATCTTCACGCTTCTTCACGGCAGAGCCGAGGTTGTTGGAAGCGTCCATGATCTCGCCGGCCAGACGCTCTTTCATCGTCTTCTCCGTACGAGCTCTTGAATAAGCGGTCAGCCAACGCAGACCAAGGGTCTGACGTCTTTCGGGGCGGACTTCCATAGGCACCTGGTAGGTTGCGCCGCCGACACGGCGGGCCTTGACCTCCAGGCTTGGCATAATGTTTTCCATAGCCTGATTGAATACTTCCAAAGCGTCCTTTCCGGTTTTGTCCTTGACGATATCAAAGGCTCCGTAAACGACCTTCTGCGCGACTCCCTTCTTGCCGTCCAGCATTATGCTGTTGACAAGCTTCGTCACGATGACGGATTTATAAATGGGATCGGGCAGGATTTCTCTTTTGGGAACATTTCCTCTTCTGGGCACTATGCTTCCCTCCTTCATATAAAAATGATTTCATAGGTACTCGAAATATCCGGACTGTTTATCTTTCGACCGGGTCGTCCGAAAACTCCGTGAATGCCTGCCAAAGAGGAAGAACTACTATAAATAATAGAAACCTATTCGGCAAAGCTTTCATTTAATTGGCTGGAGCCTTACTTGCTCTTCGGGCGCTTGGCGCCGTACTTGGAACGAGCCTGCATACGTCCTGCAACGCCCTGGGTGTCCAGAGTACCGCGTATGATGTGATAGCGGACGCCGGGCAGATCCTTGACACGGCCGCCGCGGATCATAACGACGGAGTGCTCCTGAAGGTTATGACCGACGCCGGGGATGTATGCCGTTACCTCGTAGCCGTTGGTAAGACGCACACGTGCAATCTTACGCAGAGCAGAGTTAGGTTTTTTAGGCGTCGCGGTACGAACCGCTGTGCAGACGCCTCTCTTCTGGGGAGAAGGAAGGTCTGTGTTCTTGTTCTTGATGGTGTTGAGACCATACTGCATTGCGGGAGAAGCAGACTTGTAAGTTGTTTCCTTTCTTCCCTTTCTGACCAACTGGTTAAATGTAGGCATAGGTTTCTCCTTTCTTAATTATTTATTTTTCACAGGAAGCCTTGCGGCTATCCCGAAAAAACCAATGTTTTCCACGAAAGACGTTTATTCCTCCGCGCGTTTGAGCAGCACGGCTACCGCCGCGCCGACCCCGATGCCGCAGGCCTGTCCAAGCTCGCTCATCGTTCCGGCGCATACGTTCGGTACTCCGTTCTTCTCGCACAGCTCCTTAAGCGGTGAAAGCAGCTCAGGGTCTGCGTCTGCGGCGAAAAAGACCTTTTGCGCGTCGCCGTTGCGTATCGCCTTGTGCGACTGCTTTACGCCGATAACTCTTTGTCCTCTCGCCAGTTCTTCAAGCACGTGTTTTCCCTCCAAAACAATATTAAGAAATCGTCGCGGGAGCGTATCCGCGTGCTTTTTGATTATATCATGGCGCAAATATCCAGTCAATATATTTTTTGGCGGACTATTTTCGCGTATTTTAAATTCTATGCCCGGCGCGGCGGGGCAGATTTTTCCCCCGGCTCCTCTTCATCCTCTGGGAAGCTTCGCATGAATCGAAGCGGAAACGGTATCGTTATCACGAACGTCATTATATCCGAGACCGTCTGCGCCACTCCTATACCCCAAAGCCCCGCGAACCTCGCCAATATCAGAAGTATCGGGATAAAACACAGTCCGCTTCTCAGCGTCGAGAGAAACGACGCCTGCCTATTCTGCCCCGTGCTCTGCAGCATCATGCTGCTGCAGAGTATAAACGGCTGGAAAAACAGCGATATGAGCTGCGCGCGAAGCGCGAACGTGCCTATTCTTATTACCTCCGGGTCGTCGCGGAAAAGTCCGATAAGGCCTCCCGAAACGAACATCCCGCCCACGGCCAGGCATCCCAGAATTACCTCTCCCGCAGCAAGGGTGAAATAGAACCCCCGCTTCACGCGGGAATACTTTCCGGCCCCATAGTTAAACGCCGCCACAGGCTGAAACCCCTGGCCTATTCCAAGGCCCACGGCAAATAAAAAGAAACATATCCTGTTGACTATCGACATGGCAGCCACCGCCGCGTCGCCGTAGACTCCGGCCTGTCCGTTCAGGACCATCGTAGACACGCTCCCGAGTCCCTGGCGTATAAGGCTCGGAAATCCGGTCGCGCATATAAGCGCCACGGCGCTTATGTCGCGGGAAACGTTGAACGGTGATATTTTGCTCTGGGTCTTCCCGGAAAGGAAAATGCTCAAAAGCAGAGCGAAGCTTACCGCCTGCGAAACGGCGGTCGATATCCCCGCTCCTCTGACGCCCATGTCCATGCGCGTAATGAGGAACCAGTCGCCGAAGATGTTAAGCACTCCTCCAACGGTAAGCCCTATCATAGCAAAAGACGCGCGGCCCTCATAGCGCAGGATGTTGTTCATCACGAAGCTGCTGGTCATAAGCGGAGCCGACAGAAGGATATAAAATGCGTATGTCCTCGCATAGGGCAGAATAGTGTCCGTGCTTCCGAGCACGCGCATAAAGCCGTCAATAAAAATTATTCCAAGAACAGCTATAACCGCTCCGATGCCGAGCGAGCAGAAAAAGCTCGTCGAAGCGTACTTCGACGCGTCCTCGAAGTTCTTAGCCCCAAGCTCCCTTGAAATTATGCTCCCGGCCCCGTGTCCGAACATAAAGCCGATGGCCTGAAGCACGGCCATCAATCCGAACACGACCCCGACGGCCCCGCTGGCGCTGGTTCCTATCTGGCTGACGAAATATGTGTCCGCCATGTTGTAAATGTTTGTGACCAGCATGCTTATAGTCGTCGGCAGGCCGAGCGTCAGTATAAGCCGGGAGACAGGCGTCATCGTCATTTTTTTATATTGTTCGCGCGCGCTATCGTTCATTGACCCTTCCCGTTTCAATGTCCCGCTTCGGAATTTCCTAAAAAACATCCATCCCGAACGGAACGCGTTTTGTCATCTGATTAAAGCGTCCCCCCGCCGCAGCGAGGGGACGCTTCATGCTTCGCTGTTATTCTTCCGCCTGAGTTTCTCCCGACGGAACCTCTGTCAACGGAACCTCCGTCGACGGAGCCTCCGCCGCGGGCATGGCCGCTTCCAGCTCCGCCTCGCGTTCAGGCCTTTCTTGTTCGGGAAGCATCTTCTCGGCGTACTCGCGGTAAGCTTCGAGTCCGGAGCCTGCGGGGATGAGCTTTCCGATTATGACGTTTTCTTTCAGTCCCACAAGGTGGTCGACCTTGCCCTTTATCGCGGCATCGGTCAGAACCTTCGTGGTCTCCTGGAAGGACGCTGCGGACAGGAACGAATCCGTAGCGAGGGACGCCTTGGTTATGCCCATCAGCAGCTGAGTGTATGTTGCGGGTCTGAGCTCGCCGCCGTCAGCGGACTTCTCTCCCGCCACGGCGCGCTCGGCAACATCCTTGTTCGCGTCCTCTGCGTCAAAAATGTCTACCATGGAACCCGAGAGCAGCGAACTGTCTCCGCCCTCCTCGACGCGCACCTTCCGCATCATCTGACGGACGATGACCTCGATATGCTTGTCGTTGATATCGACGCCTTGCTGACGGTAGACCTTCATGACCTCACGGATGAGGTAGTTGTGAACGGCGGAAATCCCGCGTATGCGGAGGATGTCGTGCGGGTTGAGCGCGCCGTCCATCAGCGCGGTGCCCTTGGCGATAACGTCGCCGTCGGCCACGCGAAGTCCGGTGTGCGGCATGGAATAGGTGCGTGTATCTCCGTCGTCGGCGGTAATGGTAATATTTATCAGAGAACCCTTCTGGCTCTCCTCGAAAGTGACCTTGCCGCCTATCTCGGCGATCGTAGCCATCTTCTTGGGCTTTCTGGCCTCGAACAGCTCCTCGACTCGGGGAAGACCCTGAGTTATGTCGCCGCCGGCCAGTCCGCCGGTATGGAAGGTACGCATCGTAAGCTGCGTGCCGGGCT